>CAZTEN010000008.1:282-4922 GCA_964612495.1 uncultured Tissierella sp.
GTTTGATAATTGTCGAGGAAAATTTGTAATAGGTAATGGTATTGTTGGTTTCCCAGAATTGTTTGGAAAAATTAGTATTCTTAATTCCACTGGTTCACTCAATGTTAATCATTCAGACAATTTGTTTATCAGTAATATTGGCATATATATTGAATCCAGGCATTAACTATTTAGAATCTAAGGGTATGAAAAAAATATTTGCAGTTATAACCCTATATTTAATTATTGCGGGAGTAATATTTATTCTTGCCTTTCTGGTTTTGCCGAGAACTGCCAGGGAAATTGGGAATTTAGTCGAAAATATGCCTAGATACTTTTCAAATATTAAAATCTTTGTTGATAAGGTAAATTTACTATATGCCCAGTATATGGGTGGACTTCCTCCTATGTTTCAAGGTGTGGAGAAGGTACTAATCGATGGTATAGGACAGGTCGAACTGTCTCTTGGGAGCGGAATAAATTCCCTATTTCAGGGCATTATCAGTTCCCTTACTAAAATTATTACTATGGTCTTATCGCCTATTCTGGTATTTTACTTTTTAGTAGATAAGGATATATTTAAGGAAAGAATAAAGAAGCTAATTCCTAAGAAATATAAAGAGGATATACTATATCTAGCAGGAGAAATCGATAATTCTGTTTCAAAATTCATACGTGGTAGGGTAATAATGGCTATAAGCGTAGGAATTGCTACAACCATCTTCTTAATTATAATGGGTGTAGACTTCGCCATAGTAATAGGAACTCTAACTACTATTGGAGATGTAATTCCATATATTGGACCCTTTATGGCATTTGTTCCTGCAGTTATATTTGCCTTTATATCCAGTCCAATCAAGGCACTTTGGGTGGCTATATTTTTTGTCCTCCTTCAATGGGCTGAAAACAATTTGCTTGGTCCAAAAATCTTGGGTTCTTCTACCGGAATGCATCCTATGATAATACTTCTGACCATTATAGTAGGAGGAGCAATGTTTGGAGTCTTAGGAATGATATTTTCAGTACCCTTTATTGCAATTGTTAGGATATTCTTTAATTTCTTTAGAGAAAGGTTAAAAACCCCTCCGGATGAGAGAATTTGAGTATTTAATTGACATTAAGCTGATATTTAATTAAAATAAACATATATAGGAAAACCTCCCTAGATGGGAGGCTTTTTCGAATCAAGAGGATGAGGTGTTTTAATGAAAAAGTTAGGATTGCATGAGATTAGAAAGGAATATTTAGATTTTTTTAGAGAAAAAGAACATCTAATAGCTCCAAGCTTTTCTCTAGTACCAAAGAACGATAAATCCCTTTTATTAATAGGAGCCGGAATGGCACCAATAAAAAAATATTTTACTGGAGAAGCAACTCCACCACAGAAGAGAATGGCTACCTGTCAAAAGTGTATAAGAACAGGTGATATAGATAATGTAGGAAAAACAGCAAGACACGCAACTTTTTTTGAAATGCTTGGAAACTTTTCCTTTGGAGACTACTTTAAGAAAGAAGCCATTAGCTGGGCATGGGAGTTCTTAACACAAAGACTAGAATTAAATCCTAATGACCTTTGGGTTACAGTATATCTAGATGACGATGAGGCTTATGAACTTTGGAATAAGATGATAGGTGTACCTGAGGAAAGAATCGTACGCTTAGGCAAAAAAGATAATTTCTGGGAACTTGAAGTAGGACCTTCCGGACCTTGCTCAGAAATATACGTAGATAGAGGAAAGAAATTCGGATGTGGTGATGAGGACTGTAAGCCTGGTTGTGATTGTGATAGGTTCCTGGAGGTGTGGAATCTTGTATTTACTCAATTCGATAAGGATGAAAAGGGAGTCTACCATCCACTTTCAAACCCTAATATAGATACGGGGATGGGTCTTGAAAGAATAGCTACTATAATTGAGGGCACAGATAATATATTTGAAATTGGGGCAATAAATCATATCTTACAGCAAATTGTAAGTACTGCTGATTATGAATATGGGTCAAATCCAGATAAGGACGTGTCAGTAAGGGTAATCACAGACCACACTAGGGCAATGACATTTTTAGTATCCGATGGAGTGCTTCCTAGCAATGAAGGAAGAGGTTATATCTTGAGACGCTTAATCAGACGTGCAGCTCGTCATGGAAAACTTTTAGGAATTGAGAATATATTTCTTCCTCATATTGTCGATGTAGTAATAAACTCTTGGAGTGTTGAATATAAGGAGTTAAAGGAAAGAGAAGACCAAATAAAGAAGATTATAAGAGCCGAAGAGGAGAAATTCCAAGAGACAATAGACCAAGGAATCTCAATTCTTGAAGATTTTATTGATGAGATGAAGGAAAATAATGAGAGGGTTTTAAATGGTGAAAAAGCATTTAAACTATATGATACCTTCGGATTTCCTCTAGATTTAACTAAGGAGATATTGACAGAAAAAGGTCTTGAAGTTAATGAGGATGAGTTCAATATTAATATGGAGGCTCAAAGAACAAGAGCAAGAGAAGCAAGGGAAGAAGGCGATTCCGGTTGGGGAGATAGCCAAAGTAAAGACCTTTATACGGGCTTAGAGTCCAAATTCAGAGGTTATGAAGTAAATGAGCTAGAATCTGAGATAATAGGCATAGTTAGGGACAACCAAAGAATTAATGAGCTTACTAATCCCGATGAAGGTATTATCCTATTAAAGGAAACACCTTTCTATGGAGAATCAGGTGGTCAGGTAGGAGACACAGGCTATATAGAGTGGTCTGGATTCAAAGCTGAGGTAATGGACACTAAGAAGACTAAAGATGGGCTAATACTTCATATAGTAAAGCTTTTAGAAGGGACAGCACACATAAATGACCATGTATTTGCAAAGATAGATGTAAACAGAAGAAATTCCATAAGAAGAAACCACTCTGTAACCCATCTTCTTCATGAATCCCTAAGAGAAGTCCTTGGAGATCATGTAAATCAAGCTGGTTCCATAGTTATGCCAAATAGAATGAGATTCGACTTTACACACTTTGAAGGGATTTCAAAGGAAAAACTATCAAAGATAGAAAGAAGAGTAAATGAGAAGATATTAGAGGCGCTGGATGTTGAGACTATTGAAACTTCCCTTAAGAATGCACAAGAAATGGGTGCAGTAGGTTTATTTGAAGATAAATATAAGGATGAGGTTCGAATAGTTAAAATGGGAGACTATTCCATGGAGCTATGTGGTGGAACTCATGTAAAGAATACCTCCAATATAGGCTTGTTTAAGATTATTTCGGAATCTGGGATTGCTTCAGGAGTAAGAAGAATTGAATCCATTACTGGATTTAGCGTATATGATTATTTAAATGGAGTAGAGGAAGAGGCTGAAGAGATAAGCCAAATACTAAAGACCAATAGAAATAACTTAGTTGAAAAGACTAAATCATTACATGAAGAGCTAAAAGAGAAGGAAAAGGAGATTGAAAAGCTTAAAGGAAAACTTTCGACTAATATAGCTGATGATATATTAAACTCCAAGACTCTAATAAAGGATATAAACCTAATAACATATAAGGTAACTGATTTAGATATGGAATCCCTAAGAAATCTGGGAGATGAAATAAGAAATAAACTAGGTTCAGGTATGGTGGTATTAGCATCCATCCAAGGAGAGAAGGCAAACCTTGTAGCTATGGCTACTAAAGATATAGTTGCAAAGGGTTATTCGGCTGGGAATATCATAAAGGAAGTAGCGAAAATAGCCGGAGGAAGCGGTGGTGGAAGACCGGATATGGCCCAAGCAGGAGCTAAGGATTTAGAAAAAATCGATGAAGCCCTAAAATCCGTTTCCAAGTTTATTGAATCAAAATAAAGAAACTTATATAACAAAATTACTAAATTGTGGTATAATAAAGACAGGGGTGTTATTAATGAGCGAAAATTTTAATGAAACCATGAAATTTGAACCACCAAAGGAGAACCCTGTAGAACCAAAGGAAGTTTTGTTTTCGGTGTATGCTTCCCTTAAGGAAAAAGGGTATAATCCAATCGATCAGATTATAGGGTATCTCTTGTCTGGAGATCCCACATATATAACAAGTCATAATAACGCAAGATCGTTAATCAGAAAGCTTGAAAGAGATGAATTACTGGAAGAAATACTAAGAGCATACTTAAAATGTGATAAGGTATAAAAAGTAAAGATGGATAGCTAAATTAAATGCTATCCATCTATTTCTGTTAGGAAGTGCAAGAAATGGAAAGAACTACATTAGGAAATACGGACATAGAGGTATCGAAGCTTTGCTTTGGGTCTCTTACCATGACTCCCTTCCAGGCTAATTTATCTATTGGTGAAGGGGCTTATTTGATTCAATATGCATATGATAAAGGGATAGATTTTCTGGATACAGCAGAGATATATGAAAACTATGAATATATCAGAGAAGCTCTTAAAGGTATAGATAGGAGAAAATATACTATAGCAACTAAATGCTACGCCTATACAGAAAGGATGGCTGAAGAAAGCTTAGAGCTGGCTTTAAAAGAGTTGAGCACGGATTATATAGATATATTTTTACTACACGAGCAGGAAAGCATACATACCCTCAGAGGTCATTACGGTGCCATGAATTATTTTATGAAGGCTAAAAAACAGGGTAAAATAAGAGCATTTGGCATATCTACCCATAGGGTA
>CAZTEN010000008.1:4971-5522 GCA_964612495.1 uncultured Tissierella sp.
CCTTATACATCCACTTGTTAATAAAAAAGGTCTTGGTATTCATGATGGGTCTATAGAGGATATGCTTAGGGAGCTTAAGCTTTTTAAAAATATGGGCAAGGGAATATATTCAATGAAACCCCTTGGTGGAGGACATCTAATAGGGGATATTGAGGATGCATTAGATTTTGTTAAAAAGTTACCATTTGTTGATTCAATAGCCATAGGGATGCAATCCGTAGATGAAATAGATGCAGATATACAAGTAATGGAAAATGGTTTTATTGAAGAGTCCTTAAAGGATAAATTAAGAAAGAAAAACAGAAGACTATCGGTTGCTGATTATTGTATTGGCTGTGGAAGATGTGAGAAACGTTGTAAACAATTTGGAATTAAGGTAATTGAAGGAAGGGCATATCCTAATGAGAACTGTGTATTGTGTGGCTATTGTGCCACTGTGTGCCCAGAATTCTGTATAAAAGTAATTTAATTGGAGTGAAATATGGAAAGAGTTTTAGGACTGGATGTTGGAGATAAATATATAGGAGTTGCCCTTAGTGATCTTTTGCAAA
>CAZTEN010000008.1:5532-11450 GCA_964612495.1 uncultured Tissierella sp.
TTTAACAACCATAAAAAGGGAAAGTAAGGTAAAGGACTTTAAAGTTATTGAGGAGCTAATCAATGAATACCAAATAAAAAAAATCGTAGTAGGACTACCTAAGAATATGAATGGAAGCATGGGTCCACAAAGCGAAAAAGTTATAAAATTTGCTGAGAAAATAAAAAATAAATTTAAAATAGATATAATATATATAGATGAGAGATTAACTACCGTTTCCGCTGAAAGGGTTTTAATAGAAAGTGACGTTAGAAGAGAGAACAGAAAGAAGGTAATCGATAAGATTGCCGCATCATATATATTACAAACATATCTGGATAGAAAGGAGTTATAAATATGGGAGAGAGACATTTATTCTATGATGAATTGGGAAATGAAGTGGAGTTTATTGTAAAGGCAAAATTTACCTTAGATGATACTGATTATGTAGCCATGTTACCTGCTGAAGATATTGAGTCGGCCACATATATCTTAAGAATTGAACTAGATGATAATGGCGAAGAGGTATTGGTAGGTATTGATGATGAAGAGCTTAAGGATGCAGAACAAGCCTATGAGGAATTGTTAAAGGAGAACCTGCAATAAGAGTTGAACTGCCTTTCAGTAGTTTGATAAAATTGCAATGCAATTTCTGCTGATACTTAAACGAAAATGGGTGATTTTATGGTAAATATTATAAGTCAATATGAATGTATATTACAAAAAGAAGGGTATAAACTAACTAATCAAAGGAAGGTAATCCTAAATGCTATGTATGAAAATAGGCATGAGCATCTAAGCAGTGAGGACCTACACCATATAATTTCGAAGGAAAATCCAGAATTAGGAATCGCAACTGTGTATAGAACCCTCCAGCTTTTTGAAAGACTAAATATTGTATATAAAATAAATTTTGGTGATGGATTGGGTCGTTATGAATTGAATCTGGGAGAAGAAAATCACCATCATCACCATTTAATTTGCTTAGAATGCGGAAAGGTAAGAGAAGTAAAACTAGATCTTTTAGAATCACTGGAAGGTGAGATTGAAAAAGAAGGAAATTTCAAGATAATTGACCATAATGTTAAATTTTATGGCTATTGTGATGAATGCCAAAAAGAAGAGAAGAAATCGGAGGATTGAGAAAGTGGCAAAACAAACAAAACTGAAAATAATACCCCTTGGTGGTATGGGAGAGATCGGAAAGAACATTACCTTACTAGAATACAAGGATGATATAGTCTTAATAGATTGTGGTATGACTTTCCCGGAAGATGAGATGCTAGGTATAGATATAGTTATACCTGATGTAACATATCTTATTAAGAACAAGGCCAAGATAAGGGGTCTATGCTTGACTCATGGACATGAAGACCACATAGGGGCTATACCTTATGTCTTAAAGAAGCTAAATATACCTATATATGGAACAAAGCTTACTTTGGGTCTTTTGGAAACAAAGTTAAGAGAACACAATTTAGGAACTGTAGACCTAAATGTAGTAAGACATGGTGAGCAAGTGAAGCTAGGCGTATTTGATGTTGAATTCATCAGAACAAGCCATAGCATACCGGATAGTTCGGCTATAGCTATTCATACACCGATGGGACCTATAATTCATACAGGAGACTTCAAGATAGACTTTACCCCTATTACAGGAGAAATAATGGATTTCAATAGGTTGGCTGAACTTGGAAATCGTGGAGTACTGGCCTTATTATCAGATAGTACAAACGTAACAAGACCGGGATATACTATGAGTGAAAGCACCGTAGGGGAAACCTTTAAAGATTTATTTGCCAGAGCAAAGAGTAGAATAATAGTGGCAACTTTTGCTTCAAACGTTCACAGAGTACAGCAAATAATCAATGCTGCAGAGATGTATGGAAGAAAGGTAATTCTTTCCGGTCGTTCCATGGTAAATATGGTAACGGTGGCAAACGAGCTAGGATATATGAATATATCAGAAGGCACCTTAATAGACATAAACGATATGGGCAAATATGATGGAAATGAGCTGGTATTAATCACCACAGGTTCACAAGGAGAGCCTATGAGTGCATTAACACGAATAGCCTATTCAGAGCACCGTAAGATTGAGTTAATGCCTGATGACTTAGTAATAATATCTGCAACCCCTATACCGGGAAATGAAAATGCAGTATCGAAAATAGTAAATAAGATAATTGAAAAAGGCACAGAAGTAATATATGAATCTCTGGCAGAAGTCCATGTTTCAGGCCATGCCTGCCAAGAAGAGCTTAAGATGGTATTGGCACTGGTCAAGCCAAAATTCTTCATTCCGGCTCATGGAGAGACTAGGCACTTGAAAGTTCATGCAGAAATGGCAGCAGCTATGGGTACTCCCCAGGAGAACATCTTCATACTAGAAAATGGTCAAATATTGGAATTTACCAAAGAGACTGCGAATCTAGGTGGAACCGTACAATCAGGAAACATCCTAGTTGATGGTCTTGGAGTAGGTGACGTAGGAAATATAGTATTAAGGGATAGAAAACATCTCTCAGAAGATGGATTAATAGTTGTAGTAGTAACTATGAATAAGCAGGATGGTAAAGTGATTTCAGGACCGGATATAGTATCTCGTGGTTTCGTTTATGTAAGAGAATCAGAGGATCTAATGGTTGAAGCGAGAAATATTGTAAAAGCTGCACTTGAAGATTGTGAAAAGAAGAAGATTACAGATTGGGCTACATTAAAATCAGCAGTAAGAGATGCATTAAGAAGTTTCTTATATGAAAAGATAAAGAGAAACCCAATGATTCTACCAATAATAATGGAAGTATAACAAAGAAAATCCCTAGCTACTAGGGATTTCTCTATTTAAGATTAGCTTTTAGTGGTATAATAATAAAAGAGTAATTGATTATGGAGGTATTTATGAATATAAGATATATAACTAAAGCAAGTCTAATAGGGGCTATTTACATAATCCTTGTAGTAGTCCAGACTTTGCCCTTTCCTATAGCTCCTCTCACCTTTGGACCTGTACAGCTTAGAGTAGCTGAGGGACTAGCTCTTTTACCTTTGGTGGAAGCAGCAGCAGTGCCCGGAGTATTTGTTGGTTGTTTAATAGCCAACCTTATCATAGCCCCATATTCGGGATTTGGATTAATAGATATATTTGGTGGCAGCCTTGTAAGCTTAATAGCAGCATATCTCACATCTAAGGCAAAGAATAAATGGTTAGGAATGCTCCCGCCCGTAGTATTAAATGGACTTATAGTATCTATCTGGGTATCATACTTTACCAAGGTTCCCTATAGCCTTACAGTACTTGGAATTGCCGGTGGAGAGTTGGTATCAGTAGCAATTTTTGGCACCTTAATATTATATGTCTATGATAAAGCAACTAATTTTAAGGAATGGTAATTAAGGAGTTGAGATAATGAACATAAATGAGGAATATATAGAGGAATATATAAGGAGCATAACTCCTCAAAACTGCCCTTATCTTACAAAGTTGGAGATTTACGCAAAAGAACATCATGTTCCAATCATTGAGCCTGAGACTGCTCAACTTATAAAGGTTTTACTAAAGTTAAATAAACCTAATAATATATTAGAAGTTGGAACTGCCATAGGCTATTCGGCCCTTATCATGGCTGAAGCCACATCTGATGATACAATTATTACTACTATAGAGCGCAATGAAAGTATGATAGAACTGGCCAATAAAAATATTTCTCATTCCGCCTATAAAGATAGAATTAGAATTATTGAGGGAGATGCCCAGGAGGTCCTTCCTCATCTGAATGACACCTATGACTTTATATTTTTAGATGGGGCCAAGGGACAATATCTGGAATTTTTTAAATACTGCTCCTCCTTCCTAAGAAAAGGAGGATTAATAGTGTCAGACAACGTTCTATACAAAGGCATGGTTGCAACTGATAATCTGGTCGTTAAAAGAAAAAAGACAATTGTAACAAGGCTTAGGACCTTTTTAAACTATATAAATGAGCTGGAGGGCTATAAATCCTGTGTAATTCCAATAGGGGATGGGGTAGCCTTAACATATAAGGAGGATTAAATGAAGAAAGTAGAATTACTTGCACCGGCAGGAGACCTTGAAAAGCTAAAGATGGCCATACTATACGGTGCAGATGCAATATATTTAGGTGGGGAAGCATTTGGTTTAAGAAAGTCATCCAAGAACTTTTCCATTGAAGAGATAGACAAAGGCGTAAGCTTTGCCCATGAGAGGGGTAAAAAGGTATATGTTACCTTAAATATAGTACCCCATAACAAGGACCTAGTAGGTCTTGAAGAATATCTTTTAGAATTAGACAGCGTAAATATAGATGCTGTAATAGTAGCTGACCCGGGCATGTTTGTCATAGTTAAGAGAACCCTACCTAATATGGAGATCCATATAAGCACTCAGGCAAGTGTAACCAACTATGAAACCATTATGTTCTGGTACAATCTGGGGGCAAGAAGAATAGTCCTTGCAAGGGAACTATCCTTTGAAGAAATTAAAGAGATTAGCTCAAAGATTCCGGAAGACCTTGATATAGAAGCCTTCGTACATGGTGCCATGTGCATGTCTTATTCGGGAAGATGTCTAATAAGCAACTATATGACCGGAAGAGATGCTAATATGGGTGACTGTGCCCAGCCATGCAGATACAAATATGCAGTAGTGGAAGAAAAGAGACCCGGAGAGTACTTTCCTATTGAAGAGCATGATGAAGGAACCTTTCTCTTTAATTCCAAAGACCTATGTATGATAGAATACCTACCTCAAATTATTGAATCAGGCATATTTAGCCTTAAAATCGAGGGCAGAGTAAAGTCATCCTATTATGTGGCCACAGTAATCAGGGCGTATAGAATGGCCATAGATGAATATTATAAGAAGCCTGAAGCCTATGTATACAATAGTAAATGGCTGGATGAGATTAAAAAGGTAAGTCATAGAGACTTTACAACTGGCTTCTATTTTGGAAAACCTAAAGAAGAAGCCCATGTCTACACCCATTCCTCCTATATAAGAGGATATGATTTTGTAGGCATGGTTTTAGATTTCCATAAGGAAACGGGTATAGCAACTATAGAACAGAGAAATAGACTCTTTACCGGTGATGAAATAGAAGTCTTCGGACCTGGTAGAGAACATTTTGTACAAAAGATTGAAAGGATGTGGGATGAGGAAATGAATGAAATAGATGTAGCCCCTCACCCTCAGCAAATAATTAAAATGAAGATGAATGAAGAAGTAGAAAGATATTATCTCTTAAGGAAGGGAAGGGAGGATTAATATGAATTGTCCTATATTGATTGGCATTGCCGGAGGGACAGGCTCGGGTAAATCTACTGTAACAAAGGAAATCTTCAAGGAAATAAAGGAAGATAAGATTACCATCATAGAAGAGGATAGCTACTATAAAGAGCAAAGTGATATAAGCTTTGAAGATAGGGTAAAGACCAACTATGATCATCCTGATGCTTTTGATAATGAGCTTTTAAAAAAACACCTATCTGATTTATTAAATGGAAAATCTATAGAAAAGCCTATATATGACTTTGAAAATCATAATAGAAAAGCTGAAACTCTTACAGTTGAGCCAAAGGACATTATAATCCTAGAAGGGATATTAATTTTCTTTGAAAAGGAAATAAGGGATCTTTTAGATATTAAAATATTCGTAGATACGGACTCAGATGTAAGGGTTATAAGAAGAATTCTAAGGGACATAAAGGATAGAGGAAGGACATTGGATTCGGTAATTTTACAGTATATGAGTACAGTTAGACCGGCCCACCTGCAATTTATTGAACCTACCAAGAGATATGCAGATATAATCATTCCTGAAGGCGGCTTCAATAAGGTGGCAATCGACCTTATTGTCACTAAGATAAACGAAATCATTAAAAGTAAATAGTATAATTGAACCCCCCTATTGAAATAATAT
>CAZTEN010000008.1:11460-17703 GCA_964612495.1 uncultured Tissierella sp.
ACGAGAGCATTAAAAGCAAGTGAACATTGAACAATTAAACAATGTATCAAAACCCCCTCTATAGTAAAAGATAGAACTATAGGGGGTTTTTTTATGTATAGAAAGAGATTAATAGGATTTGGACTTGTAACCACATTATTTTGTGCTCTACTTGGTATAAGGCTTTATTATATACAAATGGTGAAATCTTCCTTTTATTCAGACCTGGCTCTTAGACAGAGAAGCAATGAAATAAGTACTAACACAAAAAGAGGAACTATCTTTGATAGAAATTTACTAGCTATGACTAATAAGGAATCCATAAGAACCTTAGTTGTCCATAAGAATCTCCTTAAGGATAATGAGACCCTTTTTGAAGAGGTATTAGAAAATACTCTCCTTCCCCAAGAAGAGCTAAAGGAACTTGTAAATAGCAATAATTTTATACTTCAGATACCGGTTGAAGATGATTTTAAGATAAAGCATTCCAATATATACTTTGTAGATATAGTTCAGAGATACAGTAGTGATAATATACTATCTCATGTAATTGGATATATTAATAAATCCGAGAACAGTGGGGAATCAGGCCTTGAAAGGGTTTATGATGAATATTTAAATGTTGGTAATGAAAAATCCTTAGTTCTGGAATATGATAGGAGTAGGGAAATAATTATAAATGCCTCAGAGCATGTAAGCAAGAAAGATAATCCCAACAATCCATCCGCTATAAAACTTACTATAGACTCTCAAATCCAGGAAATAGTTGAGAGGATAATGGATGAAGAAAAGGTAAAGGGAGCTGTAGTAGTATCCGAAGTAGAATCGGGGAAGATACTAGCTATGGCATCTAGACCAAATTTTAAGCAGGATGAGATATATGAATACTTAAACAGGTCTGATATGGCCTTATATAATAAGGCTATACAGGTATCCTATCCACCGGGTTCTATATTTAAATTAGTCGTCCTTATTACAGCACTGGAGTCAGAAATGGAATTCGAAAATAGGGAATATGTCTGCAATGGATATGAGGAGATCAATGGTGTAAAGATAAAATGTACAGGAGTACATGAAATTCTAAACTTAGATGAAGCCTTTTATAAGTCCTGTAATTCAGTCTTCATTCAGTTAAGTAAGGAATTGGGAGGAAGAGCAATTATAGATACTGCTAAGAGACTTGGATTGGGAGAAAAAATAGGTATAGGACTTTTGGAGGAAGTGAGTGGCAATCTCCCTGAAGATAATGAAATACATGGGGCAGCCGTAGGTAATATAGCCATAGGTCAGGGTGAGATAGAAGCAACCCCCCTTCAGATTACAAATCTCTTGATGATTATAGCTAATGGCGGAATCCAAAAACAACTCTTTTTAGTAGAAGGCATTACTAACAAGGATGGCATGATATTAAAGGAAATTAATAAAAATTCGGATATTCAATTAATATCTGCTGGAGTATCAAATAAAGTTAAGGAAAATTTAATAGATGTAGTAGAGAAGGGCACGGGTAGAGCTATGGATACAAGTTACTTTGGAGGGGCAGGAGGTAAGACGGGGACCGCTGAAGCTATCCTATATGGTAAGTCTGCTATTCATGGTTGGTTTTCCGGTTTTTTTCCTCAGGATAATCCAAAGTACGTTATGACCATATTGGTTGAAAATGGTAACTCAGGGTCCAGATCTGCAGCACCAATTTTTGAAAAAATAGCTAAAGAAATCGATAAAATATATCCGGTGTACTAGCACAAAAACTCATTTCCTTTCATATACTTTAGGAAATGGGGGTAGAAAAAATGGAAAAATTAGTAATACGCTTATTGGAAGGAATTTTAAAACCATTCGTAATACTATGCGGATATATGATAAATTCCAACTCCTTCCCAAAGCCCTTAAGCAAAGAAGAGGAGGCTTTATACTTAGTAAGATTTCAGACAGGAGACGAGGAAGCTAAGAGGATACTTATCGAAAGAAATCTAAGACTAGTGGCTCATATAGTAAAGAAGTACAACAATATAGGTAAAGATTTAGATGATTTAATATCCATAGGAACTATAGGACTCATAAAAGCCATTACGACCTTTGATATGAATAAGGGAACAAGGCTTGCTACTTATGCTGCCAGGTGTATCGAAAATGAAATACTTATGAACATAAGGGCATCAAAGAAGACTAAGGTGGAACTTTCTCTTAATGAGCCCATAGGAATGGATAAGGAAGGAAATGAAATAAATCTTTTAGATATCCTAGGCTCAGATGTTGACCAGGTAATCGATGAAGTAGATTTAAGAATTCAAACCAGAAAGCTATATAAGGCCATAGAAAATTGTTTAAAGGATAGGGAGAGGGTTATTATCCAACTAAGATATGGGCTTATAGATGGAAGCTGTAAAACTCAAAGAGAAATCGCAGGAATGCTGGGAATTTCTAGGTCATATGTTTCCAGAATTGAAACCAAGGCTATAGAAAAATTAAATAAAGAAATGTTCAAATAAAAAATTCCAATATATTATTGGAATTTTTTATTGAGATTATCTATTTATATTAAGCCCATTTACTCTACTATTTCCGGGAACAATATCCCTAATAAGGTCTTCAATATCATCTGTAAAATCTCTGATGTCGTTCCCGACTTGATTAGTCATTCCTGTTGAAATATTGTTGATTCTAGTTATTAAATTTGGATCTGAAGTTATTGATACATTTTCTATATTAGTTTCATCTTTAACCATTTTCTCAATCTTATTTCTTAATGCTGTACTGATATTATTAGTATCTGCGTTATTTACTGAAGTGTTTAGTCTGTTGTTATTTAGTGTATCGTTATTGTTACTTCCTTTTAGCTTTACTCCTACAAGAGCTGTATTATTATGAATTACAACTGATGCCTTATCAACTTCCGGAAGGTCACCTATTTTTTGTGCTAAGTCTTTAGCATTTGTATTTAGATTACCTAAACTGGTAGTCATTCTATTGTTTCTAACCATACCCTTATTTAAATTGGTATTAGAAGCACCATTATCTAGATTGCTCTTATCTAAGTTGTCAATCATTCTATCATTGTTATTCCAATTGGTATTTACCCTATTTTGGTTAACTCTGGTTTGGGTTGACATCCTATTTAGATTATTGTCAAGACCGGTATCCTGTGGACCACATGCAGACATACTAATTAAGATGACCAGCCCAAAAGCGATTATAGTTAATTTTTTTAGTTTCATTTTTATCAGCCTCCTAGTAATAGTTTTGCATTTAATCTAAATAATATTAAAGCTAAAATTTTATTATAATTCAAAATTAATCCAATTGTTATCATAAAAAATCTTATCATAAATGATAATTTATAAAAAATCCTATAAACCTGATATAATCAACATTAATGACATGTAAAATATAGCATTATTAACGAATATAGGATTACATGGAGAATTTTCATTAAAAAATATATATTTAGGACTTTCCTTGTTAATAAAAATATTTTTGGAAAGTCTAAACAAAAAAGAAGGATTTTTAAAAATTATATCGAATATACCAATCATATGACAAAAAAAGGATGAAATAAATGCAAAAATCTAACCTAAAGATAGGCGAGCTATTGTTATATGCAGGAAAGATAAGTCAAAAGCAGCTTGATATAGCTCTTGTAGAACAAGCTACAACCAATGCTAAGCTTGGGGAGATAATCGTTGAAAAAGGTTGGTTAAGCTCAGAGGATATAGTAGATGCCTTGGAACTCCAGCTGGGTTTTCCTAGAGTGGATTTAAGTAAATATGAAATCAATCAAAACATAGCAACTCTTCTGCCGGAATCCTTGGTAAGAAAATATAAGCTCATAGCCATAGATAAGAAGGAAGAAAAACTGGTAGTTGCCATGGTGGATCCTTTGAATTTTTTTGCCATTGATGATGTTAAACTTTTTACTAAAATGGAACTGGAACCGGTTATAGCAAATCCCAATGATATATATAAGGTCATAGACAAGTATTACAGTGGAGAGAGTACAAAGAAGGTTCTTGAGGAATTTACTGAAAACTACATCCCAATCGAATCAGATGATTTAGATAATGAGGAAATGGCAGAGGTTACTTCTGCCCCCATTGTAAGACTTCTAAACTCTATTATCGAGCAGGCTGTAAGGAGAAGGGCATCGGATATTCATATAGAGCCCTATCAAGATGAAATAAGGGTAAGATTTCGTATAGACGGAGATTTATCAGAGGTAATGACATTACCAAGAAGCAACCTTTCGGCCATAGTCACAAGGGTAAAGATTATTGGCAGAATGAATATAGCTGAAAAAAGAGTTCCTCAGGATGGAAGGGTAGAAACCCGTATCAATGAGAAAGAAGTTGATATGAGAATTTCAACTTTGCCAACAGTATATGGGGAAAAGATAGTTTTAAGATTATTGGACAAAAGCAATTTTAACTTTACTAAGGAAGGTCTTGGCTTTAGCGAAAGAAATTTAAAAGTCTTCGATCAGATACTATCTCAGCCCTATGGCATGATTTTAGTTACAGGACCTACAGGCAGCGGTAAGACCACAACCCTTTACACTGTCCTAAAGGAATTAAACGTAGTTGAAAAAAACGTAATTACCATAGAGGACCCCGTAGAGTACAAACTAACGGGTATAAATCAGGTCCAGGTAAATGTAAAGAGTGGGCTTACCTTTGCGGCAGGCCTTAGATCCATATTAAGACAGGACCCTGATACCGTAATGGTAGGAGAAATAAGAGATGGGGAAACCGCTGAAATAGCTGTAAGGGCTGCAATCACAGGCCACCTTGTATTATCCACCCTACATACAAACGACAGCCCCTCTACTATAGCCAGATTAATAGATATGGGAATAGAACCCTATCTTGTATCCTCTGCAGTAGTAGGTATAGTATCTCAAAGGCTTGTAAAGACCCTTTGCCCTAAATGCAAGGTGGAATATGAGCCAAGTTATAAGGAAAAAAACTTATTGGGTATTGAAGACCATGAATATATTAAACTCTATAAGGCAGTAGGCTGCAACGCCTGCAATCAAGGCTATAGAGGAAGGGCAGCCGTTCATGAGATTATGCCCATAAATGAAAATATAAGAAGATTAATAGATACAGGGGCAACTATAGATAAAATAAGGGAAATAGCCTTAGAGGAAGGGATGACCACCCTTTTCCAATCGGCTTTAAGTTTAGCTTTAAATGGTCAAACCACATTCGATGAAGTTATGAGAGTAGGATTTACATTAGGTTAGGAGGTAAAGATGAATTTAGCAGAGCTAGTTAATTTAGGAATAGAAAAAAAGGCATCGGATATTCACCTAACAGTTGGATTGCCCCCAACCTTTAGAATCAATGGTACATTGGTAAGCATAGGAGAATCACCACTTACTCAAGAAGATACTAAAGAGCTTACTAGGGAATCCATGAGTGAAAAGCAATTTAAGGAATTAGATGAAATAGGAGAAATCGACTTCTCCTATTCAAGTCCGGGACTTGGAAGATTTAGGGTCAATGCATACAGGCAAAGAGGAAGCTATGGAATGGCACTTAGAGTTATTCCTCTAACCATACCTACCATGGAATCCCTAGGACTTCCAAAGGTAATATCAGATATAGCAAGGCTACCCAGAGGTCTGATTCTGGTAACGGGACCAACGGGAAGTGGTAAGTCTACAACCCTTGCATCAATGATAGACCAGATAAACAGGGAAAGGGCATGTCATATATTGACCCTTGAAGACCCCTTGGAGTATCTACATAAGCATAAGAAGTCCATGGTAAATCAGAGGGAAATAGGAAGTGACTCCGCATCCTTTGCCAGTGCCCTAAGGGGAGCTTTAAGAGAGGATCCCGATGTTATTCTAGTAGGAGAGATGAGGGACTTGGAAACTATAGGAATAGCCATAACAGCGGCAGAAACAGGTCACTTAGTTCTATCGACCCTACATACAAATGGCGCAGCCAAGACTATAGACCGGGTTATAGACGTATTTCCACCTCATCAGCAGCAACAGATAAGAGTCCAGCTTGCATCGGTTATACAAGCCATCATATCCCAGCAGCTCCTTCCTAGATCCGATGGCAAGGGAAGAGTTGGAGCCTATGAAATAATGATAGCTACTCCGGCCATCAGAAACCTTATTAGAGAAGATAAGATTCATCAGATAGATACTTCTATACAGACAGGAGCTAAGCTTCAGATGCAGACCATGGACAGCTCATTAATAGACCTTTATACAAAAGGATTGATACTAAAGGATGTGGCCTTAACCCA
>CAZTEN010000009.1:0-9421 GCA_964612495.1 uncultured Tissierella sp.
AGTTCCTTAAGTAGTTTTTCTATTCCAGCTTCACGTTTATTTTTTGCCCAGCTTACAATTCCTGTCTTAATAACATTTGCACCCTTATTTTCACATGCAGATTTAAACTGCCTTATAGCATGATTCCCTCCAAGGAAGTCAAAGGGAAATGCATGAGTTACATATATCATTACATTTTTTCCCTTTAGGCTTTGGGATTGGTCAACATATTCCTTAATTACTGCCGATATGCTAAAGGCATGTACTGGACCGGCCAGTATAACTAAATCAAATAAAGTTAAATCCGGTATATCCTTAAGTACGATATTCTTTAAATCATTGCCGGCTACCGGTTCCTTACATGTAGGGGATATCCTTTTAATCTCAACCTCATTATCCATAGACTGAAATCTTTCTTTTAATTTCTCTGCAACTAACAAGGTATTTCCTGTAATTGAGTTAACTACAATAGCTATTCTCATAAATTTCCCTCCTACTTAAGTTTCTTTTCTTATACTAGACCCTTTGCCTAGCTACACTTATTTATGCTCATATACTCTAAAAGTAAAACAGGGTCAGTTCATTGTCAACTGACCCTATTGTCCCATTTCTCTACGATTGTCCATGGCCTTTGCTAGAGTTACTTCATCGAAATACTCTAAGTCCCCGCCTACAGGGATTCCATGGGCTATTCTTGTAACCTTGATTCCCATAGGCTTTATAAGCCTTGATAGATAGAGGGCTGTTGCCTCCCCCTCTACCGTTGGATTTGTAGCTACTATAACTTCCTTTACAACATCATCGGCCAGCCTATTAAGTAGCTCCTTTACCTTTATATCCCCAGGTCCTACATTGTCCATAGGAGATATGACCCCATGGAGTATATGATATTGGCCCTTATATTCCTTTGATCTTTCCATAGCTATTTTATCTTTAGCCCCTTCTACAACGCATATCATTGACTTATCCCTATGTTTATCTTGACATAGATGACAAGGTTCTTCATCGGTTAAATCACAACATATGCTGCAAAGCCTTATCTTGGATTTTGCATCAACTATAGAGCGTGATAAGAGCTCTGCATCTATATCATCCATTTCCAGCACATAAAAGGCAAGACGTTGAGCAGTCTTCCTGCCAATACCCGGCAGCTTTGAAAACTGATCAATCAGATTTGCTATTGGCAATGCATAATAATCCATTTAAGCACCCCTATTAAAGTCCTGGAATATTTAAGCCTCCAGTTACCTTTTTCATTCCTTCATTCATCATGTTTTCAGCTTTCCTCAAGGCTTCATTTACTGCAGCCATAACTAAATCCTGAAGCATTTCAACATCCTCCGGATCCACTACTGACTCTTCAATATTTATACTTAATACTTCTCTCTTTCCATTGCAAACTACCTTTACTGCTCCCCCACCTGCACTTGCCTCTACTTCCTTTAGCTCAAGCTCTGCCTGAATGTCCTCCATTTGCTTTTGCATCTTCTGCATTTGTTTCATCATATTATTCATATTACCGCCCATTCCTGGGAATCCACCTTTTGCCATTATAATTCTCCCTTCTATTTCTTTCTATTTGATTTCTACATTTTCTACTCCAAAGAAGTCTATTACACTTTTTATAGCTTGGTCTTCATCAACCTTTTCATCTTCATTGGATAGCTTACTAGGCAAATCTGCCTTCATACAAAAATGTATTGAAATGTTTCTATTAAAATATTTAGAAACTATATCCTCAACAAAGTCTCTATTTCCCTGAGCATTTATAGCTTCTTTATGAAACCCAAATCCATCATTATAGCCTATGGTCAATAGATTGTTTTCAAAGGAGATTATCTCTCCTTCCATAATAAGGGCATATATATTAATCTTTTTGGACTTGATATTTTGCATTACCTTAGGCCATTCATTACTAACTCTATCTATAGTAAGAGTATATCCATCTGGAGCATCACTAGTGGTGTTTTCCACACCTTCTGATACTTCAAGGCCCTCACGATGGTCTTCTGTATCCCCTGTAGACGAAACCATCTTGTTTTCTACTACCTTTTCTGCTATTGGCTTATGTTCTACTGGCTTTTTAATCTCAGCTTTCATTGTTGGTTCTTTATCCATATTATATGATGGTCTTATTCCTTCTTCAAGTCTTTTTACCCTCTCTTCAAGGGAAAGGTCTTCCTCAATGGAAAGCAACTTTATTGCTGCCATCTCAAGAATAATTCTCGGTTGAGTCGCCCATTTTGCCTGAGCCTCAGCCTTAGACAATATGTCCAGGACCCTTAGTATATATTCTAAAGTCATCTCCTTTGACTGCTGAATATATTCATCTACATCCTCTGTCTCTATTAACTCAACAGGATTCCTGGAGGATTTAGCCACCATTAAATCTCTGAAGTGTCGGATTAAATCTTTGATAAACTGATTAATATCCTTACCATTTTGAACAATATCATCTATGGTAAATAGGACCTTTTGCAGGTCTTTTTCATTTATACTATTTACTAATTCGAAAATTATATATTTGTTTGCTATCCCTAATATACTAGTTGCATCTTCATAGGTTATTTTATGATTGTTGAAGGATATACACTGATCTAAAAGGCTAAGAGCATCCCTCATTGCACCGTCTGAATTCCTTGCAATAAGATTTAAAACCCTATCATCTACTTCCACACTTAGACCATCGGTTATCTTCTTCATATTCAATACTATATCCTTGTTTGTTATCCTCTTAAAATCAAACCTCTGACATCTTGAAAGAATAGTTTGAGGTAATCTTTCAGGCTCTGTAGTTGCCAATATGAAAATTAGATGCTTTGGAGGTTCTTCCAGAGTTTTTAAAAGGGCATTGAAGGCTCCTTTTGAAAGCATATGTACCTCGTCTATGATATAGACTTTGAATTTTGCCCTTGAAGGAGGGTAGATTACCTTTTCCTTTAAGTCTCTTACATCATCAACGCTGTTATTGGAGGCAGCATCCATTTCTATTACATCCATAATGCTTTCATCTAATATTCCCTTACAGATTTCACATTCATTACATGGGTTTCCATCATGAGGATTCAGGCAATTTACAGCCCTAGAAAGAATTTTTGCAGCTGAAGTCTTTCCGGTCCCCCTTGTGCCGGAAAAAAGATAGGCATGACCAATATTTCCCATAAGCACTTGGTGGCTAAGGGTTCGAGTTATATGCTCTTGCCCAAGGACCTCATCAAAGGTCTTAGGTCTATGTTGTCTATATAAGGCCTTATACATTCTCTCACCCACATTTTCTCAGTCTATAGTTTTATTTCGGCATTAAGAAACTACTTCTAATCTTTTTTATACACTAGTTTTATTATAACAGAAATACCCCTAGATTTCATCACTAAAAAAAGGACCCGGGTTACAGGTCCTAATATTTTTTCATCATTGCCTTTCTAATTAAGTCTTCGATTTCATCTTCTTCCGGATAACGATCCATATACTTCTTTGAAAATATATTTTCAAATTCTACTTCAAATACTCCACCTGTTGATGGTACTAATTTAACTTCATCTATTTCATTCTTATGCTCGTCTAATAAATTTTTTGCAAGAGCAACTGCCCTATCTATATATCCTCAAGAAGTACAATATTCTATTCTAATCACTTTCATTGTAATTCCTCCTAATATCTTGGTACAATATTATTACCCTAATATATAGATGTAAATCCATACTAAGGCATTTTTTAAAGTACAAGAGACATTTAAAAGGGTGATAGTTAGACTAATTGACGTACTTCTTAAAATTGCATTGACAAATCCTAATATTTATCCTATAATATATTTCTGTAGTGCATTTAATCACGGAGAGGTGGTTGAGTGGTCGAAGGCGCTCGCCTGGAAAGCGGGTAGACGTGAAAGCGTCTCGAGGGTTCAAATCCCTCTCTCTCCGCCATTAGAAAATTTTACCGTGCTAGATGGGGAGGTAGCGGTGCCCTATAACCTGCAATCCGCTACAGCAGGATTGAATTCCCGGTTTAGGTATCTCTATTGTGAGGTCTGCCCTAGATAAGTGGCGTTGACGGTTGGGTCCTACGCAACGGAAACTCATGAACCTCGTCAGGTCCGGAAGGAAGCAGCGATAAGTGAACATTTCCGTGTGCCGCAGGGAAGCCTGGCCCGAGTTAACTACTTAGGTAACGCTTGGAATAGGATTTCGAAGCTGGGTGCACGGTTACATAGAAAAATCCGGATATCATATGATATCCGGATTTTTCATTATCTCTATTTTCTATTAAACTTTAATTCTCCATTCTCAGTATCGACTATTAGAGTATCTTTATCCTTTAAATCTCCCTTAATCAGCAGCCTACCTATTCTGGTCTCTATCTCCTTCTGAATATATCTCTTTACAGGTCTTGCACCATATTGACTGGAATAGGACCTATTTAAAATCAACTCCTTAGCATTTTCACTAACCTCGATTTCAATCTGTCTGTCCTCAAGTTTACTCCTTAATTCATCTATTTGTAGGTCTATAATCTTAAAGATTTCATTTCTTTGTAATGGCTTAAACATAACTATTTCATCTACACGGTTTAAGAATTCAGGTCTGAAGGTTGACTTCATTTGATTCATTACCATCTCTCTGGCCTCTTCATCTATGCTACCATCCTGATTTACACCTTCAAGCAAGTAGCTAGAGCCTATATTGGATGTCATAATTATAATGGTGTTCTTAAAATCTACAACCCTACCTTGGTTATCAGTAAGTCTACCATCGTCTAGAACTTGAAGTAGGATGTTGAATACATCAGGGTGTGCCTTTTCGATTTCATCAAAGAGAATCACAGAATAAGGCTTTCTTCTTACTGCTTCAGTCAGCTGACCTCCCTCGTCATATCCCACATATCCAGGAGGCGCCCCTATAAGCCTTGATACAGAATGCTTCTCCATATATTCACTCATATCGATTCTTACAAGATTTCTTTCATCATCGAAAAGAGACTCTGTTAAGGCCTTAGATAATTCAGTCTTTCCTACCCCTGTAGGTCCCAGGAATATAAAGCTTCCCACCGGCCTATTCATCTGTTTCATTCCTGATCTAGCTCGAATCACAGCATCTACTACCGCTTCTACGGCCTCATCCTGGCCAATTACTCTATTATGCAGTATACTATCTAAATTAAGAAGCTTATCCCTTTCAGTGGATATAAGCTTGGTAACAGGTATACCCGTCCACTTTCCTACTACTTCAGCAATCTCCTCTTCAGTTACCTCTTCCTTAAGCATTCTTTCATCTGCTTGGTTTCTTTCGTTGGCTTCTTCAAGCTTTTTTTGAAGGTCTACTAAAGACCCATATTTAAGTTGAGAAAGCTTCTCTAAATCATATTTTCTCTCAGCTTCTTCAATTTGCCTTTTTACGCTGTCAATTTCCTCTTTAATATCTTTAACCTTAGTGATATTCTTCTTTTCATCCTCCCACTGAGCCTTAAGAATATCAAATTTCTCCTTAAGCTCAGAAAGGTCTTTCTCAAGTCTTCCGAGTCTCTGCATTGATGCCTCATCGTTTTCCTTCTTCAATGCTTGTTTTTCTATTTCCAGTTGGAGAATTCGTCTTCTGATTTCATCGATTTCAGCAGGCATAGAGTCTATTTCTGTCCTTATCATGGCAGATGCCTCATCCATTAAATCTATAGCCTTATCCGGCAGAAATCTGTCGCTTATATATCTATCAGAAAGGGTTGCAGCTGCTATTATAGCACCATCGGATATCCTTATTCCATGATGGATCTCATATCTTTCCTTTAGGCCTCTCAAAATGGATATTGTGTCTTCAACACTTGGCTCTGTAACCATTACCTTTTGAAATCTTCTCTCCAAGGCAGCATCCTTCTCTATATACTTTCTGTACTCATCTAGGGTTGTAGCACCAATTGCATGCAGCTCTCCCCGAGCAAGCATAGGCTTTAATAAATTGGATGCATCCATGCTGCCCTCTGTCTTTCCTGCTCCTACAATATTATGAATCTCATCTATAAAGAGGATTATATGACCTTCGGACTTTTGAATTTCAGACAATACTGCCTTAAGTCTCTCCTCAAATTCACCTCTGTATTTTGCACCTGCAATCAATGCCCCCATATCCAGGGAAAAGATAGTCTTATCCTTCAAGCCCTCAGGCACATCTCCATTGACTATTCTCTGAGCTAAACCTTCAGCTATGGCAGTCTTACCTACCCCCGGCTCTCCAATCAGAACAGGGTTGTTTTTAGTCCTTCTGGACAATATCCTTATGACATTCCTAATCTCAGAATCCCTGCCTATAACCGGGTCAATCTTTCCTGCTCTTGCTTCTTCCACTAAATCCTTACCAAACCTGGTTAAAGCCTCATAGGTGGATTCAGGATTATCTGATGTTATGGTCTGGCTTCCTCTTATCTTCTTCAAGGCTTCTAAAAACCTCTGAAGGTTAATATTATACTTCTTGAATATCTTCTCGGAAGCTGTACCCTTTTGCTTTAATAAGGAAATATAAATATGCTCAACGCCTACATACTCATCTCCAAATTTCTTGGCCTCTTCCTCGGAGTCCAATAGGACTTTAGTATAAGTCCTGGAAGGATAGATACTTCCTCCGCCTCCGGATTGTTTAGGTAGTTTGTCTACTTCCCTTTCAACATCGCTTCTAATCAGATCCTTGTTTTCTCCCATATAGGATAAAACCTTTGGTATCAGCCCATCCTCCTGACTTACCAAACTATAATGAATATGGATCTCTTCTACTTGAGGATTCCCATTTTTTATAGCACTTTCTTGAGATTCTTGTACTGCTTCTAAACTCTTCTGGGTAAATTTATTTAAATCCATATCAAAACCTCCTTTTTCAGCTCTTAACTATTCTTACTCTCTAGGGTTAAATGAAGATAGTTCACTTAACTGTTCATATAGCTTAATTTCCTCTTCTGACAAATTAGGTGGATTTACTATATTTACTTCAATATATAAATCCCCCCTACTACCCTTCATATCTATATACCCCTTGTTAGGAACTCTTATCTTCTTACCGCTAGTGATTCCTTTTGGAACATTTACTTTTATCTTTCCATCCAGAGTAGATACAACAATTTTGGCTCCTAAGGCAGCTTCCCATGGAAGTAAGTTTGTCTTTGAGATTATATCTAGCTTGTCCAGCCTGTTTTTTCCATCATCAATAAGGTTTATCTTAAATATAATGTCCCCTTGGATACCCCATTTTTCTCCCTTAACCTTTAATTTCTTCCCAGCTAATATTCCTTTAGGTATATTAATAGACAATCTTTTTACTTCTCCACCAAAATTCAGACTTACTTCTTTAGTAGCTCCGGTAAAACCCTCATCCAAGGTAATGGATAAGTCTGATTCATAGCTTTGTCTTTGTGGTTCAGGTCTCTTGCCAAATCCAGAGGTCCTTCCGCCACCAAATAAATCATTTATATTGAAGCCTCTACCCTTCCCGCTACTGCTACCTCCAAAGAACATATTGAAGAAATCACTAAAATCCCCTGACCCATCGGAGTAAGAATAGCTGTATCCATATTGGGATGGATCAAAATTTGACCCGCCGGAAAAATCATAAGAGCTTCCAAAGGTATCATATTTCTTCTTCTTCTCTTCATCCCCAAGTACTTCATAGGCTTCATTGATCTCTTTAAACTTCTCTTGAGCCTTATTATCATTTGGGTTTAAATCCGGGTGATACTTCTTTGCCAGTCTCCTATATGATTTTTTTATTTCATTTTGACTCGAATTCTTATCTACTTCCAGTATTTTATAATAATCTTTATATTCCATAAAACCATCTCCAATTGAACGATCAATATTTGATGCTCTGACCATCTTTGACCTTTAATGCAATTATATACTATCATACTTTAAAAATCAATATTTATTTAAGCAATATTGTAACGCAAGACCTTATCCTAAGCAACTCTATTCAATGGAATTATTCTTATTATCTTCATTTTTATAATAACTCACTATCAACTTATCTAATTCTTGACTGAGCTTAAGTACATATTCATCGTTAGGCAATTTAGTTTCCAATGCTTTATTTAGTTTTTCCCTTAGTTCTTCAATCCTCTTTTTTAACATGGTCCCTCCTGCGGATAGTTAATTGTAGTATACCCACAAATCTTTTTTTATCTATTGGAAACTAAAACTTAACTATAAAAAAATCAGGCTGCAATTTTTTATTTAACATTGCAACCTGACAATCATAGCACCGGCCTTAGACTCATGGCTTTGCGTCCCTAGCTTTCACTAGGTATGCTTTTCTTTAGTTTTCTAATAAGGGTTGTATATATATATTATAGACGAACGTACGTCCTAATGTCAACAAAATTATCTCTTTGCCTATTGTTTTTATTGGCTTTAAGCTAATTCATGATTAGCCTTTAAAAATATATAGTTTATATATGAAAGAAGGTATATTCATGAGAAATAAAAGTGATCTACAGTCCTTAAATAGCATAGGCACAAGAATCAGATATTGCAGAGAAAACCTAGGTCTGTCTAGGGAAGCCTTTGCTGAATTAGTTGGTTTATCAGCTTTTTACATAGGTCAAATTGAACGAGATGAGAGAAATATGAGTATTTATAGTTTAATTAGTATCTGTGATACCCTAAACATATCTATAGATTTTATTCTAAGGGGTTATGTAAAATACATGGAGAGCACCTACATCATGGAAAAGCTTGATAATTACACCGCTGACGAAATAGATGAACTGACTAGAGAAATACTTACCCTTTTATCCAGCACATCTATTGAGAATATTCGAGTCATTAAAGATATGATTAAAGTCTTGATTCCACAACTTAAAAGGTAAAGGCTCTCTTAAAAGTATTTAAATCCACAAAAAAAACTTAAAAATATTTAGATTTTTTTGTGATTTAGTGTTTGAAAAAATATATGTGGGTATAATATATGTACAATCATTATAAACTAATTTGATACATGATTTAGTATTAAATAGAATATAATGATAACAAATAGGATTGGTGCAACTACTGCCAACTAAAATATAAACTTAGAGTAACAAAAGCTGTAGAAGTTAAATGTAGTTTAATTAAAAGAAAGGATTTAGATTAGTCAAAGATTAGTTTAACCAAGTATTTGAATTAGGCAAAGATTTAATTTTTAAGTTGGTTTAAGTTTAGAATTAGTTGCAAGGAATGTAGCACCTGAAACAAAGTTAAAATGAAGTAAAAATTATGGTTATACCTGATTAGTTTAACCATGGTTGCAGCAAAGGTAGTAAAGTAGTAGATATTAGTAGTAAAAGTTATAACTTATTAGCAGTAAGATTAGTAGTAAAAGAGTAGTAAAGAAGTAGGCATTGAGTTTCAAAGAAACAACTAAATAACTAATTAAATTGCAAGGTTAGAGTATAACCCCAATGTAATTTAAAAAGGAGTGTTTAACAGTATTGG
>CAZTEN010000009.1:9521-17468 GCA_964612495.1 uncultured Tissierella sp.
TATTTTAAATGAAGGGTAGTTTCTGAAATTAGAGAAATTACCCTTCAATTTTTTTTGCCCAAAAGAAGGTATTCTAAAGTAATGGAAAAAAACTTAAAAATATTTAGATTTTTTTGTGATTTAGTGTTTAAAAAAATATATGTGGGTATAATATATGTACAATCATTATAAACTAATTTGATACATGATTTAGTATTAAATAGAATATAATGATAACAAATAGGATTGGTGCAACTACTGCCAACTAAAATATAAACTTAGAGTAACAAAAGCTGTAGAAGTTAAATGTAGTTTAATTAAAAGAAAGGATTTAGATTAGTCAAAGATTAGTTTAACCAAGTATTTGAATTAGGCAAAGATTTAATTTTTAAGTTGGTTTAAGTTTAGAATTAGTTGCAAGGAATGTAGCACCTGAAACAAAGTTAAAATGAAGTAAAAATTATGGTTATACCTGATTAGTTTAACCATGGTTGTTGTAAAAGTAGTAAATAAGTAGGTATTGAGTTTCAAAGAAACAACTAAATAACCAATTAAATTACAAGGTTAGAGTATAACCCCAATGTAATTTAAAAAGGAGTGTTTAACAGTATTGGATAAAGTGATTGAGCCAAAAGGTTCATGTTGGAGTAGCTGTACACAATCCTATTTTAAATGAAGGGTAGTTTCTGAAATTAGAGAAATTACCCTTCAATTTTTTTGCCCAAAAGCTTATGGAGGTCCCCAGATAAAGTTTTATTTGTAAAATCCCTAGTCTAGGGATATAATAAGCTATAAACTAACAAAGGGGAACTGATATGAATAAACTAGATTGGAAGGATAGACGCAACTTAACTATGCTTGCCGACTACTATGAATTTACTATGGCCAACGGCTACTTAGAGAACGGATTAGGCGATAAAATCACTTACTTTGATATGTACTTCCGAGCTATACCAGATTATGGTGGATTTGCAATAATGGCAGGAGTGGATCAACTTATAGAATACTTCAAAAACCTAAGGTTCAGTGAGGAAGATATTGCATATTTCAAAAGCAAGAATATCTTTGGAGAAAAATTTCTAAATTACCTTAGGGATTTTAAATTTACATGCGATGTATGGGCAATACCTGAAGGTACTCCCATATTTCCACAAGAACCCCTAATAACCGTTAGAGGTCCGGTAATACAAGCACAGCTGGTTGAAACAATGGTTTTACTTACTATTAACCACCAATCATTAATAGCCACTAAAGCAAACCGAATAGTAAGAGCTGCAAAGGGAAGACCGGTAATGGAATTTGGCTCAAGAAGAGCTCAGGGATATGAAGCCGCAACTTTAGGGGCTAGAGCAGCCTATATAGGTGGCTGCATAGGCTCTGCCAATACTATTGTCGATAGGGATTTTGATGTACCCGCCCTTGGAACAATGGCACATAGTTGGGTTCAGATGTTTGATACAGAACTTGAAGCTTTCAATGCATATGCTAGAGTTTATCCCGACTCATGTGTACTTCTTGTTGATACCTATAACACCCTTAAATCAGGTGTTCCAAATGCAATAAAATGCTTCAACCAAGTAGTATTACCTACAGGTTTCAGACCTAAGGGAATCAGATTGGATAGTGGAGATATTGCATATCTTTCAAAGGAAGCCAGAAAAATGCTGGATGAAGCCGGATTTCCAGACTGTAAGATTACTGCTTCATCCAGCCTAGATGAATATACTATTAGGGATTTAATTAACCAGGAAGCAAAGGTAGATTCCTTTGGAGTTGGAGAAAGGCTTATTACAGCTAGATCCGAGCCTATCTTTGGTGGTGTGTATAAACTAGTTGCAGTTGAAGATAATGAAGAAATAATTCCAAAGATCAAGATTAGCGAAAATGTCGGTAAGATTACAACCCCTGGCTTTAAACAGATACATAGACTCTTTGACAAATCGACTAATAAGTGTATTGCAGATCTTGTGACCCTACATGATGAAGATATTGATGATTCCAAGCCTTATGATATATTTCATCCCTTGTTTACATGGAAGAA
This sequence comes from uncultured Tissierella sp., assembly GCA_964612495.1. Taxonomy (GTDB): domain Bacteria; phylum Bacillota; class Clostridia; order Tissierellales; family Tissierellaceae; genus Tissierella_B. The sequence continues at coordinate 11,542 of CAZTEN010000009.1, forward strand.
GAAAACAGTTGAAAACTTTTATTCAAGAGAGCTTCTGGTAAAAATCTTTGATAATGGATTAAATATCTATCAATCCCCCGATATTCACGACATTAAAGATTATTGTAAAGAGCAAATCGATTTGTTGTGGGATGAGGTAAAAAGATTTGAAAATCCCCATGAATATATTGTAGACCTTTCATTGAATCTTTGGACTATAAAAAACAGCTTACTTAAGAGCTATACAAGTAAGTAAACTCAATTTTCCCTTGAAGCTCAATAAAAAACATATGTAATTATTATGCAATTTATACTAATTTATATGAAAGGATGATAGCCTTGAGGATATCCGCAAAAGCACGATATGGGCTTGCTGCAATTATTACTATGGCTGAAAAAGAGAGAGAAGAAGAATGTATTACTATATTAAGCTTATCAGAGAAACTTAAAATCTCTAAAATTTATTTAGAACAAATATTTTCACTATTAAAGCGTGGAGATATTGTAGTATCAACCAAGGGGTCTAAGGGTGGATATAGCCTGTCAAAGCCTTCAAGTGAAATTACAGTTTATGACTTATTTACATCCATAGAAAATTCTCTTTTTGAACCAACAGAAAAAACTGTAGAGGAAAGTGCCCCCTATCTAGAAATTTGTATGCAGGAAGAAGTGTTTTACCTCCTAGATGATGCTGTTAAAGAAAAATTAGCTAGTATTACAATAGAGGATTTAGTAAATAAATTAAGTAAATATCAAGACAATAAAAACTATATGTACTATGTATGAAAAACTGCCTTTCTCAAACTCAGAAAGGCAGTTTTTTTGGCGGAGAAGGAGGGATTTGAACCCTCGCGCCAGTTTCCCGACCTACCGCTTTTCGAGAGCGGACCCTTCAGCCACTTGGGTACTTCTCCATAAATGATATTTTGATTTAAACTAAGCTTTAGTAATCTTACCTTCCCTTAAACTTTTAAAAAAATCTTTAAGTAAAGCCCTGCATTCCTCTTCAAGAATACCGTAAGTCAGGTCTACCCTATGATTAAAACATGGGTGATTAACTAGGTTTTCTACAGAACCGCAACAACCTCTTTTATTGTCCATGGCACCTATTACCAATCTGTCAATCCTTGAATTGACTATGGCTCCGGCACACATGGCGCAGGGTTCCAGGGTTACGTACATAGTAGACTCTATTATTCTCCAGCCTCCAAGGAATTCACTTGCCTCTTTTATGGCCATTATCTCAGCGTGAGCCAAGGGACTTTTATTCGTTTCAGTCATATTGTGACCTCTACCAATAATTTTTCCCCTATGGACAATAACAGCACCTACCGGTACTTCGTAAGTGCTTGAGCTAGCTTCATTTATTGCTTCTTTCATATAAAGTTCATCCATTAAGTCACCTTTGAATAAGGAAGATAAATTGTGGCGCACCCGAGAGGAATCGAACCTCCGCACATGCCTTAGGAGGGCACCGCTCTATCCGACTGAGCTACGGGCGCATATTAGAGGTGGAGATTTTCCACCTCTTTTTATTTTACATTAATTTAATATGGTTGTCAATTATTCAATTAACCTCGTTATATATAGCCTCTGCATTTTTATATAAGGTCCCATAGAATTGCAAAAGCTTAGTCACTAAATTTGCTTTTTCTACACCTGTTTTATTGATTAAGGAAGTAGAAAAAACTTCTACTCCATTTTCATAGACGATTACCCTCCCTAGATTTGTATTGCTTTTTAAAGGAAGTGTGGCTTCCACTAAGTCTATATTAACCTTTACATCCGAATCCTTACTTACCAGCTTAGTAAATCCTTTAAGCGGATAAAGGTCAATACTTTGAGGGTTGCCATTGGAAAATTCCAATTTCTCTATAGGAAGCTCATTATGGAGTATTATTTTATTAGAGTAGTTTTCTCTACCATAATCCACCAGAGCCTTGCTTACCTGAAGTCTATCTTCATAATTCCTAGAGCCCATTACTATGCCTATAAGCCTTAAATCCTGGCTTCTTCTCGGTTGTCCCTTTATATTGACAGAAGATACGAAACAATATCCGGCTTTAAGGGTAGACCCTGTTTTTAATCCGCTTACCTCTTCCACCAGTTTCAGCAAGGGGTTGGTATTCATTTCAAAGAAATTCCTTGAGGGCTCACTTATAAAGGGTATCCTGGATATTTCAAGCACCTCGGGATGAGCCTTTATTAAGCCTCGGGCTATTTTATATACATCCCTAGTAGTCATCTTATTTTGAATTCCGTTGTTGGTCAATGGAAGGCCCGAGGAATTATAGAGCTCTACATTGGAGAGATTAAGTTCCTTGGCCTTAGCTTTCATAAGGTCTACAAACTCGGCTTCCGTTCCTGCAATATGCTTAGCCAAAGCATAGGTTGCATCGTTGCCGGATATGATGATGGAAGCCTTTAGCAGCTTATCTAAGGTCATAAGCTCGCCGACTTTTAACTTATAGGAGCTGCCTGTGAACTGAACTACATCTTCTCCGATTAACACCTTATCAGAAAGGCTTACCCTGCCTTCCTTAACTGCATCCATGGCTACATAATAGGACAACAGCTTACTTATGCTGGCAATTTCCACTTGCTCGTCTATATTATAACTGGTGAGTATTTCTCCTGTATCAAAGTCTGCCAAAAGGTAGGCTCTGGACTTATCCTCATAGCCAATGGAAGCAAAGGATGTGCTATTAGCAAGAATCATACAAAATACTATAGTAATTAATAAAAACCTCTTCATAAACAACTCCTAATTCTTCTTCATTAATTTAACCAGGTATCAACTAATTTATTAAAGTTATTACCTGTGACTTCTTCACATATTCTTATAAAGTCTTCAGTCCTAGCATTATGGTACTTATACTCTTTATAGTATTCCTTTAAAATCCTATATAGTACCTCTTCTCCAAAACTGTTATCTATCTGATTTATGAACATTGCACCCTTTATATAAACCAAGATTCCATATTCATCCCAACCGGTAAATTCACTAAGATGCTTATTTACAGTCTGTTGGTCACCCAGGTACCTCTTGCCATATTCAAATCCATTATTAATATTTTCTTGATAATAATCCCTACCCTTTTCTTGACCATAAACTTCCCTATTGTATAAGACTTCAGAATATGTGGCTAAGGCTTCATCTAACCATGCTTCTTTAACCTGATTGCTGCCTATAATCGAATACCACCATTGATGAGCCGTTTCATGGACTATTACCTGCTCTAGTATCTCTTTTGTGGAATTATTAAAGTAATCATTACTTATAAATGCTAGGGTCGGATATTCCATTCCCGATGGAAATTCAGTAATTACCACAGTGTATTGACTGTAAGGGTATTCTCCAAATAAGTCATTGAAGGTTTTTATAGAATCTATAGCTGAATCCATGGCAGTCTTAAGAGTAGTATTCTTCTCATCTAAGTAATAGACCTTCACTAATGTCTTATCTGCTTTAGACTCCCGGATTTTAAAATCAGGGCTTGCAACCCAGGCAAAATCTCTAATATATTGGCCTTCTATCTCATAAATCTTTTCATCACCAATAATATTTTCATTGACTATAGATCCACTTGATGCCACTAGCATATTTTTTGGAGTCTTAATATTCACCTTATAATTGGCTGTTTGAGAATAAAAGGGATCTCCAAGCTCATAGTAGGGCTCTAGATTCCAACCATCCTCATCATATACACAGAGTATTGGATACCAGTTGCCAAAGTTCATGGTCCTCTCTCCATATCCAAACCTTTCCTTTACATTTGGTAGCTTTGCATCGTAGCCAAGGAAAAGGTCTATTCTCTCATTAGGCTCTAAAGGTTTATCAAGTTTTACTTTTAATATTGTACTATCTTCGCCGGTGACCATATACTCAAGGTCTCTATCCCTATCACCTACTGACACCTCCAGTATATCTATATAACCCTTGTCATAAGTCATAGGATCAGTAAAGAGGTCTTTCATCAAAATAGGTGCATCTTCTAAATTTCTAAAGGCATTTGGATATAGGTGAAAATATATTTCTTCTAAAGTTTCTTTTGAGGTATTTGTAAATGTGGTATATTGCCAGCCCGTATATAGTTTATTATTTTTCTCATTTAGTTCTACATCTATTCTGTACTCAGTCATATCTTCAAGATTAAGGTTTTTTAAATCCTCATCCTCTAAAATTTCTCTACCTAAAGCCTCTCCTCTAGTACAGCCTATTATGATTAAAAAAAGAACTGCAATTATGATTAATGACTTTTTATTCAAACCATCACATCCTCTTGAATATATTACACCATTAGATATCTTAATATTATCTTACTATATTTACTCTTCTTAATCAAATATAGTATATCTGCTTTAATTATCCAAAAAGGAGCCTAGGGCTCCTCTATTTAGATCTATTTAATTACTTCGACTCCTCCAAGATATTCTTGAAGTACCTTAGGAAGTGCTATACTTCCATCTTCTTGCTGATAATTTTCTAGGATTGCTGCGAAGGTTCTTCCAACTGCAAGGCCTGAACCATTAAGGGTATGAAGGTATTCAACCTTTCCATCTGCATTTCTATATCTTAAATTGGCTCTTCTAGCCTGGAAATCCTCAAAGTTACTGCAGCTTGATATCTCTACGTATCTGCCATAAGATGGCATCCAAACTTCAATATCATATGTCTTAGCTGATGAGAATCCTAAGTCTCCGGTACTTAGCATTACAACTCTATACGGGAGCTCCAATAGCTGTAATACCTTTTCAGCATTGTTAGTTAATTTTTCTAATTCCTCATATGAATCCTCAGGCTTTGAGAATTTAACCATTTCAACCTTGTCGAACTGGTGGTTTCTGATTAATCCTCTTGTATCCCTTCCAGCTGAACCGGCCTCTGCCCTAAAGCAAGGTGTATATGCTGTATAATAGATTGGCAGTTGCTCAACATCTACTATTTCATCCCTTAAAAGGTTAGTCAGAGGAACTTCTGCTGTAGGCACTAGATAAAAATCCTTAGCCGGAATATGAAACATATCCTCTGCAAACTTAGGTAGTTGGCCTGTTCCTATCATGCTATCCCTGTATAGCCATGTTCTGTTGTATGAAGATCAAGCATAAAAGAAACAATGGCTCTTTCAAGCTTTGCACCTAATCCTTTAAATACGCTAAATCTTGGTCCTGAAATCTTTACTGCCCTTTCAAAATCCAGAATTTCCAAGTCAGTTCCTAGGTCCCAGTGAGCCTTAGGAACAAAATCAAATTCCCTTGGAGTTCCCCATTTTCTCATTTCAACGTTATCCTCATCACTTGTTCCTTCTACTACTGTTTCATGAGGGGTATTAGGAATATTCAATAGATTAGCCTTAAGCTCTTCATCTATAGCCCTAACCTGATCATCTAACTCTTTTGACTTAGCTGATAAGTCTTTCATCCTATTGAATAATTCACTTGTGTCCTTGCCTTCCTTCTTTAGCTGGGGAACTTCCTTTGAAGCTCTATTTTGCTCAGCTTTCATCTCCTCTACTTGAACCAGGAGTTTCCTTCTGTTCTCGTCTAATTCAACTACCTTCTGGATAGGAAAATTTCCGTGTCTCTTTTCTAAAGCCTTAACTACCTCATCTGGATTTGATCTTATTCTTTTGATATCTAACATTTTTTGACCCCCTTAGTATATTGTTCAATATTTATTGTCCCAGCTTCATGTCACCGGGCTTAATCAAACCCTTACTTCTCATGAAATTTGCTACCACTAAAGAAATAACCCCGGGAAATATAAAATGCATTAAAAGTATTAAAATAAAAGTCCTAGGACTGGTCCCCATTACGTCTACCATGGCGAATTGCCCAACTAAACCAGAGGTACCCATGCCTGCCCCTATGCTATTACTGGTCATCCCAAACACAAAAGAGGATATTGGTCCCAATATGGCAGATGCCACTATGGCTGGGAGCCATAT
>CAZTEN010000010.1:0-6485 GCA_964612495.1 uncultured Tissierella sp.
GAGTAGGTATTGATGATATAGTAGAAAATAGATTAGTAGGGATGAAATCCAGAGGAGTATATGAAACTCCTGGAGGAACTATATTATTTAAAGCTCACCAAGAGCTGGAATATTTGACTCTAGACCGTCAAACAATGCACTATAAGGAGCTTATTGCTTCCAAATATGCAGAGTTAGTATATGATGGAATGTGGTTTACAACCATAAGAGAAGCACTGGCAGCTTTCGTAGATGTAACACAGGAAACATGTACAGGAACTGTAAGAATGAAGTTATACAAAGGAAATTGTACAGTAGCAGGAACTAAGTCTCCATATTCATTATATAGCGAAGATTTAGCTACTTTTGGTGAAAGTGATTACAATCAAAAGGATTCTGAAGGATTTATAAATTTGTTCGGACTTCCATTAAAGACAAAGGCCATAATGCAAAAATTAAATAAATAAATTTTCGTTAATGATTGGTAAAAACCATTAAAGGAGGCCTTAATCTTGCTAAGTAGAATATTTAACAAGAGACTCTGGAAACCTAAATTCGGCATTAAGAATAAGATTTCCGAAGGTCGAAGGAGTTCCTCACTATTTTAGAAGGTAGTTCGCGATTTTTAAGCTAAAAAATAGGAGGAATATAAAATGATAAAGAAAATACTAGTTATATTAATGGTAGCATCAATGATGATTTCACTTGGAGCATGTTCAAATTCAGGCAATACAACTAAAGAAACTGAAACACCGGCAGTAGAAGAGCCGAAAACAGAAGAACCTAAAACAGAAGAACTGGCAGCTGAAGGTGGAAAAATAGCTGAAATTAAGGAAAAAGGAAAGATAGTTCTTGGAACGGCAGCAGGTTATCCGCCATTTGAATTTCACAAGATTATCGATGGAAAAGACCAAATAGTAGGTGTCGATATAGAAATTGCTAAGAGAATTGCTCAAGAATTAGGTGTAGAACTTGAAATAGTTGATATGAAGTTTGAAGGTGTAATTCCGGCACTAGTAACTGATGATATAGATATGATAATCGCAGGGATGGCTGCCACTGAGGAGAGAGCGAAAGTTGTAGATTTCACCGTACCATATTATCAAGCAAATCACAAACTTGTAATTAAATCAGATGATAAGGACAAATATAAGACTTTTGAAGATGTAGATGTTTCAGGTTTAAAGATTGGAGTACAAAAAGCTACTACACAGGAAGCATTAGCTAATGAGATGTTTAAAAATGCAGAAGTAGTTGCTATAAGTAAATTGCCCGACGTTGTTTTGGAATTAAAAAATGGCAAGATAAATGCTACAATTATTGCAGAGCCAGTAGCAAATGCTTATGTTAAACAAAATCAGGACTTATATGTAGCAGAAGCAGATATAGGTCAAGAGCCTGGAGTTAACATAGCTGTTAATAAAGGAAATCAAGATTTAGTAGATTTTATAAATGTAGTCGTTGAAGATATGAAATCAAAAGGTGAAATTCTTAAATTATTAGATGAAGCAACTGCCTTATCAGAACAATAACGAGGTGAAGATGCACACCTCGTTTCAGTGGTGTGAGGCAATTGCTATGCAATTGCTTCCGATATTTAAACAAGAATTATTATACCCCTGGTTATCCAGGGGTATTTAATTTTCCATGAAATAGTTGTAAAGCTTATTTCCAAAAAGCTTTACATTCTCATCATTTACAACAAACTCTATACAATCATGCTTGGAGTCAGTTTTAAATATAATTTCATTATTTTCTTTTATGAAGGGAATGACTTTCTCCATAATAGGTTTGTAATACTTAGGATTATAAAAGAATGATACTAACTTCTTATTCTCTAAAGCCTTTATTGCAAAACCCTTAATGATATTATTATTTCCTTCTTCAGAAATTAAGGTGCCTTCATCATTATTAAAAGTTGAAAGGATTCTTATTGGAATATGGTGTTTCATGCCGATCTTGACTGCTCTTGGATGAATAACAGAAGCTCCATTTGATGCTAAATTATACATATCTATATAGGATATTTTCCTAAGATAAAGAGGATTAGGTACTATAGTAGGGTCCATAAGTGCAACCCCCGGCACATCTGTATAGATATATACTTCATCAGCATCTAGATAAGCTCCTAAAGCAACTGCTGTTGTATCGCTTCCTCCTCTTCCCAAAGTAGTAATTTCCATTTCTTTAGTCATACCCTGAAAGCCTGCTACAATTACGATTTTACCCTCATCTATATGTTTTATTATTCTATTAATATTAATCTCAAGAATTTTACTTGTGTTAAAGTCATTATCCGTAAGTATTCCTGCTTGAAAGCCTGTTAGTGGCTCGGACTTAAGACCTATGCTTTCCAGTAGATGTGCTACAATAGCTGCTGATATAATTTCCCCACAGGACATTATAAAATCTTTTTTCTTAGGATCAATTTTTTTATCTATTAACTCCAACTGATTTATAAGAGTATCAGTTGAATATGGCTCACCCATTCGTCCCATTGCTGATACTACGACAACAATTTTATCCCCCTTAGCTGAATGATTTTCTATATGTTTAAGGAAATGGCTATCCTTATCAATATTCTTAAGGGATGTACCTCCAAATTTTAATACTACTAGGCTCATAATATACCTCCTCCATATGAATTTCTACTTTATTCTATTCATCTAGTATTAAATTGTTGAGGAATATTAGCAAATAGTAATATATAACATAGAATAAATTAGTACAATTTTTAGGAGGGGTTTTATGTTTAATTGGGGAAGATTGATAACTGCTATGGTCACACCATTTGATGAAGAATTAAATGTTGATTATGATGGAGCTATAAAATTAGGAAAACAGCTAGTAGAAGAGGGAAGTACCGCCCTTGTTATCACAGGAACTACCGGTGAGGCACCAACCCTTACCGCTGAAGAGAGAGTAGCATTATACAGGAGGATGAAGTTGAAATTGGACGTACCAATAATTGCAGGTGTAGGTACAAATTCAACCAAGAATACTATTGAAAATGCTAAAGCCGCACAAGAAGCCGGTGCAGATGGATTGCTGCTTGTGACCCCATATTATAATAAACCGGACCAAGATTCACTATATGAACATTTTAGGAGTGTAGCAGAATCTGTAGATTTACCTATTATGTTATATAATGTACCGGGAAGAACAGGCTGTAATATATTACCGGATACCTTAGTAAGATTGGCAAAAATAGAGAACATAGTAGCCTTGAAGGAAGCAAGTGGTAATATAGTCCAAATGTCAGAGATGTTGAGAGATGTTCCTGATGATTTTCTTATCTATACAGGTGATGATGTAATGCTTCTTCCTGCTTTAGCAGTTGGAGCATATGGAGTAGTAAGCGTATGCTCACACGTGGTGGGGCTTGAGATGAAGGAGATGATTGATGCCTTTGTAGCACATGATAATATTAAAGCAAGAGAAATGCATCTAAAGCTTTTAAAGATATTCCAAACTCTATTTATAATTGCAAATCCAATTCCGGTTAAGGCAGCACTTAATATGACCGGCACAAATGTAGGAGGCTTAAGACTACCTCTTACAGAAGCTAGGGAAAACATTTTGAAGATTATAGAAGCTGAACTTAGAGTGCTAGGAAAATTATAACGAGGTGAAGCCCATCTCGTTGCAATGGTGTGAAGTAATTGCTGTGCAATTACCTCTGATATTTAAACGAGGTGAAGCCCAACTCTTTGCAGTATCAGAAGCAATAGAACCTAGGACTATATTTTAGTACCTAGGTTCTGGTTTTTATCTTTAAATTGTGAGCTTTGAATTGATCTAAAGTTCATGTATGAACAATCCACTTCTCAGCTTAGGTTCAAACCATGTGGATTTAGGTGGCATAATTTCCCCTGCATCTGCTATTTTCATTAGCTCTTGAATAGTTACAGGATATAGGGAAAAGGCAACTCTCATACCATCATCAACTCTTATTTCAAGTTCAGTCAAACCCCTTATTCCACCAATAAAGTCGATTCGATTATCTACTCTAGGGTCTACTATACCAAGAATTGGATCTAGGATATTATTTTGAAGTATGGATACATCTAGGCTTTCCACTACATCAGCAGGATTAAAAATACCTTCTTTAGGCTCAAGTTTATACCAAGTTTTATCTAGATACATTCCAAAAGTATGTGTTTTTTCTGGCTTATATTGAGTTGTTGAATCAAGAGGGGTCACGATAAACTTTTCTTTTATAAGTTCTAAAAATTCAGTTTCGGAGAACTCATTAAGATCTTGGACTACCCTATTATAATCCATTATATAAAGATCCTTATCCGGAAATAATACTGATAGGAAATAGTTGAACTCCTCATTACCATCATAATCAGGATTTTCATCACGTCTTTTTAAACCAACTTTAACAGCTGAAGCTGAACGGTGATGACCATCTGCAATATACAACTTTTCTACATCCTTGAATAATTCGGTTATCCTATTGATAGTTGAGAAATCATCAATAACCCACACTCTATGTCCTATGTTGTCATCGGATATAAAGTCATAAACTGGGTCATGACTATCTACCCAACCTTGGATTATAGCATCTACTTCAGCCTTGTTTTTATATGTTAAAAATATAGGTCCTGTATTTGCATTAGTATAGTCTACATGGTTGATTCTATCCAGTTCTTTATCGGCTCTTGTCTTTTCATGCTTTAAAATAATATCATTCATATAGTCATCGATAGATGTACACCCAACCAATCCGGTTTGTGTCCTTGATTCCATGGTTTGTCTATATATGTAGTATCTATCTTCAGGATCTTTTAAAAATATCCCCTTATTAATCATATCTCTAAGATTGTCCCTTGCTTTTTCATAAACTATGGCATCGTGGATATCTACTTCTGGGTCCAAGTCAATTTCAGCCTTGTCTACATGAAGGAATGAATAAGGATTATTTTCTACCATATTTCTGGCCTCATTAGAGTTTAATACGTCATATGGAAGAGCTGCTACCTTGCTAGCTAGTTGGGGAGTAGGTCTGTATGCCTTAAAGGGTTTTAAAATCGCCATGTAATTACCTCCTTATAAGTATCTTTAATTAATCATGAGAGATTAACTTACATTTACCCAAAAATAGAGATTAATATCTTAAAATCTAAAATTCACCACTAATTTACAAAATTCAATCACTGTGATATCATATTTAAATATAGGGAAATGCAGACAAAATTTAAATGAAAAGAGGAACAGAATGATTTATCTAGTCACAGGTGGTGCAAGAAGCGGTAAAAGCTCCTTTGCTGAAAGCTTATTTGAACATAGGAAAGATGTTGTCTATATTGCAACCTCCAGAGTATACGATGAAGAAATGGATGAAAGGATACAACTACATAGAAATAGTAGGCCTGGTACTTGGCGAACTTATGAAGGGAATTATAATCTTAAGGATGCAATAGGGGTAGAGAGAGCATATCTTTTAGACTGCGTAACAGTACTTACATCAAACATTATGTTTGATATTACTCAGGATTTGGAGTATATAGATTATAGACTTCAGAATCAAGTGGAAGATAAGGTAGTAAATGAAATTCAAGAACTAATACAAATTGTGAGTGAAAGTAATAGTGACTTGGTATTAGTCACCAATGAAGTAGGAGACTCAATCGTTCCTGACCACCATATATCAAGGGTCTTTAGAGATATACAGGGAAGGGTAAACCAGAGGTTGGCAAAGCTGTCTGATCATGTTTATTTGGTGTGTTGTAGCATACCGGTGAAGATAAAATGATAGATGGACTGGTATTAGCTTTTCAGTTCTTTACTAGGCTGCCAATAAATAGGATTGTGGAATTCAATGAGCAAAATATTAGAAAAAGCATATTTTTCTTTCCATTAGTAGGTGCACTAATTGGATTGATTGCAGGCTTAATATATTATCCTATCTCAACTTTAAACAGGGATATTGCAAGTCTATTAGCCCTAATCTGTTTGATATTTTTAACAGGAGGACTTCATATAGATGGGCTTTCGGATACCTTTGATGGTTTTTTATCCAATAAGGAGAAGGATAGGATTCTTGAAATAATGAAGGATAGCCATATTGGTGCTTATGGTGTTTTAAGTATGCTAGTCCTCGTACTAGCTAAATTTATAATCATATCAAACTTTGATAAAGGACTTGTACTTGCACTTGTTCTTTCATTAGCAAATTCAAGACTTGTAGTATCAAGAATCATTTCATATAAGAAAAATGCAAGACCTGGAGGATTAGGAAATATTTTCCATAATTCCAGACCCGGTAATGCAATAATCATTATAGGACTAATATATATAGGAGTAATTTCTCTTATTAATATTCTATACATTATTCCACTATTAGTTAACTTTTTAGTAGGTGAGTTGTTTTCTATTTGGTCCTACAAAAAAATTGGAGGAATGACTGGAGATACATATGGAGCTATAATAGAAATAGGTGACACAATATCCTTACTAAGCTTTTGGGGGGTCATGATTTGGATATATTGATGATTAGA
>CAZTEN010000010.1:6495-16754 GCA_964612495.1 uncultured Tissierella sp.
CGAGGACAATCTAGCTCAGATTCTAAGCAGACCCACCACTTGTCTTACAGATAAAGGAATAAATCAAATAAAGAAAACAAAGGAACTCTTGAAGAGTTATCAATTCCAAAAAGTCTATTATAGTCCCTTAAAGAGAACAGATGAAACAAGGTTTCATCTAGGTCTAGAGGGAATAGAGGAAGAACGAATAATAGAGGTAAATTTTGGAATATTTGAAGGGTTAGGATACGAAGATTTTACAGCGAAATATCCAGAGGAATCCAAATTTTGGGTAGATGACCCATTTACCTATGAGATTCCTAATGGTGAAAGTATCTATATGGTCTACGAAAGGGTAAAAAACTTTTTAGAACAGGTAGTAGAGAATGACGTAGATATTCTTCTAGTGACCCATGAAGGAATTATTAGGATAATCTGCTCTTGGGTTTTCGATGACCCTAATTACTTCTTTAAATTTAAAGCAGAAAATGGAAGTATAAGTATTGTTTCTATCGATAAAGGTTATAAGTACATTAAAAAGTTGAACTACCATACATAATATATTCAGAACATTAGGAGTGTATCATGGATAGAAAAATATTAAAATGTATAAAGACTATAGATAGTTTTGACATTGAAGAATTAGATAGATTACAAGTTGGGGTTGAGATTCAAGATTTTACTGAACCAAATTTGACTGATGAGGAAGTTAAGGATTTAACTGTAAGATATAATAAATTGTTTAGTCAATTTAATGGAATTAAATCATTACATGGACCATTTTTAGATTTGAAACCGGCAAGCCCAGACCTTGAAATCAGACGCGTAAGCTATAATAAATACCTGAGGACCTTAAAGGTAGCAACCCAATTAGATATGGACTATGTTATATTCCATAGTCAGATAAACCCATATCTAAATGACCCTTACCTTATTAAATTAAATAATATACAAGCTAGGGATTTTTTTTATGAAATCTTGGATGAGTTAAAGGATTTTAAAGGAACTATATTAATTGAGAATATTTTTGAGCCTACCCCTGATTTAATCAAGGAAAGAATAGATATGCTTAATATACCTAATATTAAAATTATACTAGATATTGGGCATGCAAAACTAAGCAATGTAAGCCTAGAAAAATGGGTTAAGGAACTTAAGGATCATTTAGTATATGTACACCTTCATTCAAATAATGGGGTTCATGATCAACATCAGGTACCTAGTGAAATAGAAATATTGGCACTAAAAGACCTTTTCAGAAAATATGATTTAAATCCTGTAGTGTCTTTGGAATATAAAAGCAGTGACCCTAGTAGAGAAATAGAAATTTTAAGAAGCTAGAATACTCTAACTTTTTTATGATTTAATTAGAAAAACAAAATTACTTAATCTACTTACTATTTGTAACTAATAATGGTATAATACTAGTAGGTGATGAAATATGGATAATGAAAACAAATATCATATGTGTCCTAAATTTGAATCTGCATTTGAATTTCTAGGAAAGAGATGGACTGGCCTTATAATTCATACTCTTCTAAATGGTCAAAAAAGATTTTCTGATATTGAAGAAGCAATCCCTAATTTAAGTGCTCGTATGCTAACTGAAAGATTTAAGGAGCTTGAAGAGCGGGGCATAGTTGTGAGAAATGTATATCCGGAGACACCGGTAAGAATAGAATACGAGCTTACAGAAAAAGGGCATGAGCTTCATAAAGCAATATCCGAGATTCAAAAATGGGCAGAAAAATGGAACTAGAATAAAAGTATTAAAAAACTCCTGTAATAATGATATGGGGGTTTTTTGTTGCTCAAATATGGATATACTAAGTATGTGATGAAATAAAAAATGATAATTATTATCAATTATATACTCCATGGTTCCACCGCATACCATTCTTTCATCTATATTATTGCAACTTCTAAGATTAACCTAAATTTAGTATTGAAATAAATTCAAGTATACTTTATAATGATACTGTTACAAGGGTTTTCCTTTAGAGGAGGAGTTTTATGAAATTATATTTTGCAAGACATGGAACTACCAAATGGAATGATGATGGGCGGTTACAAGGAAGAAAGGATTCAGACCTCACGGAAGAGGGGGTATATAGAGCCATACAGCTAAGAAGCAAATTAGCTAATGTGAATTTTGATTTTGTATATTCTAGTCCCCAAAATAGGGCCTTAGAAACGGCCAAGATATTTAGAGGCAATAAGGATACTAAAATCATTACTCATGAATCTTTAAGTGAAATAGGTTTGGGAATTTGGGAAGGAATGAAAATTTCTGAAATAGAAAGGGATTTTCCTAAAGAGTATCATTCTTATAAATATAATCCTGAAAATTATAAACCCTTAGGGGGAGAATCGTTTGAAGAACTATTTATGAGAGTCCAACTATTCTTAGATGAAATAAAAAGATTAGATGCAGAAAATATAATGGTCATAACTCACGGTGTAACAATTAAAGCTTTACTCGCAATAGTTAAAGGATTGAGTCTTAAGGAATTTTCAAGTATTCCTGTATATACAGGAACTGCACTGAATATTTGTGAATGTAGTAAAGATAAAATAGAATTATTAATTGAAGGTGACACTTCTCATATTCATGATTTGTAGTAGATTTTATTATTTTGTATACTTGAAAGTTTGATGTAAAGATGATATATTATTATTAAATTAATAGTAAAATTGGAAGCTGGGTGCGAATCCCACACTGTCTCGCAACTGTATTAGCGGAGTACATGCAAATATGCCACTGGTTAACTGGGAAGGCTGCAATGTGCAATGAAGCTTAAGTCAGGATACTATTAAATATTTCAGCTTTTTTCTTACGAAGGATAAGAAAATGCAATAGTTTATAGCTATGTATTTTTGTTCACTTATCTTTTAAAAGATAGGTGAATTTTTTATTGTAAAGAAGCTATAAGAACCAAGTCTATGTGAGTAAATAGATTTGAGCTATGAAACTGATTTATGTAAATGGGGGAATGTTTATGATCCACAGTTTAAAATTCAATAGGATTATCATAGCAGGAACAGGAAGTAATTGTGGAAAGACTACGATTACATGTGCATTGCTGAAAGCTCTAATGAATAAGGGCTTAAAGGTAGCATCCTTTAAAACTGGTCCTGATTTTATAGACCCAATGTTTCATACGAGGATAACTGGCACTAAATCACGTAATTTAGACATGCTATTATGTGGAGAGGACACTACTAAGCAGCTATTTGCCAAAAACAGTCAAGGCATGGATATTTCCGTAGTAGAAGGAGTAATGGGACTTTATGATGGCTTGGGGATGAATTCCATGGACTATTCCTCCAATGATTTATCTATGAAAACAGATACTCCAGTTATTTTAGTAGTGAATTGTAAAGGAATGGGCCGGTCAGTTGCAGCTTTAATAAAGGGTTATCTAGAATTTGCAGAAAATAATATAAAAGGTGTAATATTAAATGGAATCAGCTCAGGTATGTATCCTTACTATAAGGAACTTATAGAAAATAATAATGAAATAAAAGTATTAGGCTTTATTCCCAATCTTCCGGAGGTTTCAATAGAAAGTAGGCATTTAGGATTGGTTACTGCTGATGAAATAGATGATTTAAAAAGCAAGATAGAGATATTAGCTAATATTGCTAAAGAATATATTGATTTAGATGGTTTAATTGAGTTAGCATCAGGGGCACCAACACTTTTTTATGAAGGATACAATGTTGAAAAGCTTGGTAAAACCAAGATTGCAATTGCAAGGGATAATGCCTTCAGTTTCTATTATGAGGATGTCATAGACTTACTTAAGGAATTAGGTGCTGAAATAATCTCGTTTTCTCCCATCCATGACAAAAGCTTACCAAAAGACATTGGAGGATTAGTAATAGGTGGAGGTTATCCAGAATTATACTTGGAAGAATTAGCAAAAAATCATTCTATGCTAAATAGTATTAGGTCAACTATAACTAAGGGTATACCTACATATGCTGAATCTGGTGGTTTTATCTATTTAGGTAAGACTATAGAGGGTAGTCCTATGGTAAATCTATTTGAAGCAAATAGTGTATTAACTGAAGGATTACAAAACTTTGGATATATAAATCTTCAAGCAAATGAAGATAATATACTTTGTAAAAAGGGTGAAAGCATAAAGGGTCATGAATTTCATTATACCAGGAGCGATTTTGAAGGGGAGTCCTTTACAGCTACTAAGATTTCCACAGGGAAGAAAAGGACTTGCATCTTAGCTGAGGACAATATCTTCGCGGGATTTCCTCATTTAAATTTATGGGGTAATGTGAATTTTGCTAAGAATTTTGTAAAGAAATGTATTGAATATAGTAGTAAATCAGAAAGCAGGGAGGATTAGTATGGCTAATATTATGATTCAAGGAACAACATCATCAGCTGGTAAAAGTCTTATGTGCACAGGACTTTGTAGAATATTGAAAGAAGATGGCTATAGGGTATATCCTTTTAAATCGCAAAATATGAGTTCGAAATTTTGCCTAACAAAGGATGGAAAAAAGATAGCAGTAGCTCAAGCATTGCAAGCTAAGGCAGCTGGATTAGAGGCAGATTCGGATATGAATCCCATTTTATTAATCCCCAATTCAGATTGTGGCTCTATGGTCATAGTAAATGGAGAAGAAATTTCTCCTATGAATACAGAAGACTACTATAAGTATAAAAATGGGCTAAAGGACATTATCGTAAAAAAATATAAACAAGTGGAGTTTAAAAGTGATGTGGTTGTAATCGAAGGTGCCGGTAGCCCAGCAGAGATAAATTTAAAGGAAAACGATATTGTAAACATGGGTATGGCTGAAATAGCTGATGCACCAGTCTTAATAGTTACAGATATCAATAGAGGGGGTGCCTTTGCAGCTCTTTACGGAACTGTAATGCTACTTGAACCCCATGAAAGGGCTAGGGTAAAGGGGCTTATTATCAATAAATTTAGGGGAGATAAAAGCTTATTAGAATCTGGATTAAAGATGATTGAGGACTTGTTAAATATCCCTGTAGTAGGTGTAATACCCTATATTCACCTTGAATTGGTGGATGAGGATTCACTAATAGATAGGGAAAAAAGATGTAATATAGAAAACCAGACACTTGAGGAAGAAGAAATCGAATTAAAAAGGCTTGCAGAAACATTAAGGACTAATCTAGATATGGACTATATATATAAAATTATGGGCTTAGTCAATGATTAATATATTATTAGCAGTTGCATTGGATTTTTTAATAGGAGATCCCTATAGATTTCCTCATCCAGTTAAGCTCATGGGTAAGCTTATATCCTTAGAAGAAAATATGGCTAGAAAGATATTTAAGTCTGATAAGGGTCTTAAATTAGCTGGGCTAATTATTGTAATAGTAAATTTATTCTTGGGATTTTCAATACCACTATTGTTACTTAAGCTTGTTGCGAATAACAAAATAGTCTATACCATTATAAATGTTTACATTATTTATACTTGTATTGCAGGAAGATGCCTTCATCATGAGGCTATAATGGTGTCTAAAGCTATGGATAAGAGCTTAGATGAAGGTAGAAAGAGGTTATCCTATATAGTAGGTAGGGATACCTCACAGCTTTCTGAAGAAAGTATCATAAAGGCAACTATTGAAACCGTGGCAGAAAATACATCTGATGGTGTTATAGGTCCCTTGTTTTATATAGTAGTATTTGGACCACCAGGGGGTCTTGTATATAAATTTATAAATACTATGGACTCCATGCTTGGCTATATGAATGAAAGATATATGTATTTGGGATATTTCCCTGCTAAAGTTGATGATTTATTTAATCTAATACCAGCTAGAATTACTGGATTATTGATGAATATTGGATCCCTAGCTAGATTTGATATAAAAAATGGACTAAGGATTATGAAAAGAGATAATAAAAATCATAAAAGCCCCAACAGTGGTTATCCAGAGAGTGCAGTTGCAGGATTACTAGGGATTCAACTTGGCGGAGGGAATTATTATAAAGGACAATATGTAGACAAGCCTTATATTGGTGATAAGGTTAACATTTTAAATAAAAACCATATTAAGAATACAATTGAAATTATGTATAGGACAGAAATGGTTTTTTTAATATTTTATGGATTTATCTTGCTTTTAATTAGATGAAAGGAGAACTATTAATATGAAAAAATTATATGGAATTGGAACTGGTCCAGGAGCTTCAGATTTATTAACTATTAGGGCAGCCAATCTTATAAAGGATGCCGATATAATATTTGTACCCAATAATAAGGGAAAAAATATGGCTCTAGATACTGCAAGGGACTTAATTGGAGATAAGAAAATTGTCTTAATTGATTTTCCAATGGGGCAGGTGACTAAGGAGGACTATAGGAAGGCAGCTGAAATTATCTTTAATGGAATAGCTGAAAATGAATATGGGGTGTTTTTAACTATTGGGGATTCTATGATCTATAGTACTTTTATCTATATTATGAATGAATTAGACAATAAGAAAATAGATATTGAGATAGTACCAGGCATACCATCCTTCGTAGCAGCAGCCTGTGCCAGCAAGACACCACTTACAGTAAAAGGCGAGACATTTCTTCTTTGTGACGAATACAATACTAAGGTTTTGGATAATGTGAACTCTCTTGCAATTCTTAAAACCTTAGGAGAAAAGGAAGAGCTATTAAATTATCTTGAAGAAAGAGATTTTAATTATACATATGTTAAGAGGGTAAGTCTAGAGAAGGAAGAAATTCTTCAAGATAAAGATACAATTATTAAGGACAAGGATTATATTTCATTAATTTTAAGTAGAAAACAGGAGGCTAACTATGAAGGTGAATAAATTATTAATACTAATTTTATTATTATCTATATCAGCAATCTATTTAGTTGGATGCAATACAGAAACTGCTGAATCATCAAATCAAGAAGTAAAAGAAGCCATAGATTCAAAAGATGAATTTGGTATAACAATAACTGATGATAATGTTTCATTTGTAGATGGAAGAGGAGAAGAGGTAAGCATACGTAAAAATCCAGAAAGGGTTGTAGTTTTATTCGCATCATTTTTAGAGATTTGGACAAAAAATGGTGGAGAATTAATTGGTATGGTTGAAGATACATCCGGAAATCATATCCCTGGGACTGAAGGAGTGGAAACTGTAGGTCGAACTGGGGCTATTAGCTTGGAAAAAATAATTTCATTAAAACCAGATTTGGTTATCTTAAGCTCTAATACTAGTTCACAAATGGAAATGGTTCCTTCATTAGAACAAAACAACATACCAGTTATAGCATTTGATTATAAATTCAAAGAAGATTATTACAAAATGGTAAAGCTATTTACGGCAATTAATGAAAGAGAAGATTTATATGAGGAAAATGCATTGACTATAGAAAAAGAAATACAAGAAATAGTTGAAAAGACTAGTAATGAGAACCCCAAAAAAGTATTTTTAATGTTTGCTTCATCGAAAAGTCTGGAAGCTAGAGGCTCAAATTCTACAGTTGGAGAAATATTTGCAGATTTACATGCTGTAAACATAACCGATGAGGCAGGAGTCCCCTTTGAGGATCAAAGTTTTAGCATGGAAAAGCTTATCGAAGAAGATCCAGAGTATATATTTGTTATAACAATGGGAAGTGATATGGAAAAGATTCAGGATAAGATAAAAGCAGACGCAGAATCCAATCCAGCCTGGGCATCACTTTCAGCAGTAAAAAATAATAAATACATTTTCCTGCCTAAGGACTTATTTACATATAAGGCGAATGAAAGATATGCAGAGGCTTATGAGTATTTAGCAAAAATATTATACCCTGAAGCATTTAGCAATTAGAAATATGAAAAATATTAAGAAGAAATCGATTGTTTTAGTATTTATTATTATAAGTATAATTACATTTTTTTTATGTGTTGGAAATGGTGCTGTTTCCATAAGTCCTTTAGAGATTGTAAAGACTCTCTTATATAGAAATGATAGCACTAATTACCAAATAATTTGGAATGTAAGGTTACCTCGTACAATCGTAGCAGCATTAGTAGGTATTAATCTATCAATATCTGGAGCAATTTTGCAAGGAATAATGAAAAATCCCTTGGCTAGTCCAGGAACTATTGGTGTATCAGCAGGTGCAGGTTTGGCAGGATTAATTATCTTGATATTATTTCCAAATTATTACTACCTCCTTCCTATAGGATCATTTATTGGAGCATTAGGAGCTACAATGTTAATCTATTTATTAGCATGGAATGAGGGAGTTATGCCTACTAGGATGATTTTAGCAGGAACAGCGGTATCTTCCTTATTTGGAGCAGGAAATAATGCCTTGATGACATTATATCCAGATAGAGTATCAGGAGTTTTAAGTTTTATGGTAGGTGGATTATCAGCTATTACATGGCATGAGGTAAGGTTGATTCTGCCTTATACTATTATTGGAAGTGTAATGATAATGTTTCTGCCAATAAAGCTAAACATTCTTCTTCTTGGGGATGAAATCGCAACTGGATTGGGTTTGGATGTAGAAAGGACAAGGTTTTTGTTTATAGTCTTATCCTCTTTACTAGCTGGAAGTGCTGTAAGCGTAGTTGGATTATTAGGCTTTGTTGGACTTATGGTACCTCATATTGCACGCTTGTTGATTGGTTCTGATTATCAATACTTGTTTCCGGCTACTATTTTCCTAGGTTCAACCATGGTAATGCTTTGTGATACTATCTCAAGAGTATTGTTTCAACCAATGGAAATACCTGTTGGAATTGTTATATCAGCATTTGGAGCACCATTTTTCCTGTATTTGCTTAAGAGGGGGGTAGGTTATAATGGGCATAAAAGCAAGCAATATATCGATTAAATTTGGAGAAAAAATAATAATTAAAGAAGCCAGTATAAAGGTTAATAAAGGGGAAGTAGTTACCCTTATCGGTCCTAATGGCTCAGGGAAGTCAACCCTCATAAAAGCTATTGCAAAATCTATAAAAACATGTGGAGGATTTGTTACCTTAGAAGGGACAAATATAGAAAATATTCCAACTAAGGATATTGCAAGAAAGCTAGCAGTATTACCACAGGTAAAAACTATATCCAATGATATAACAGTAGAAGCCTTAGTATCCTATGGTAGGTATCCTCATCTTGGATTTAGGAAAAGATTGAGTAAAGCAGATAATGAGATAATCAAATGGGCAATGGAAAAAACAGGCGTACTTGCTTTAAGAGGTAGAAATGTAATGACATTATCAGGTGGGGAAAGACAAAGAGCTTGGATTTCAATGGCATTAGCACAGAAACCAAATGTACTCATATTAGATGAACCAACTACATATTTAGATATATCATATCAGATTGAAGTCTTAGAATTAATTAAAGAATTAAACCAAACCCTTGGTATTACAGTAATTATGGTTCTCCATGATATAAATCAAGCTGCTAGGTATTCCAATAAAATCTATGTACTTAAGGATGGACAAGTATTCGGATATGGACATCCCAAGAAGATAATTGATAGTGAATTATTAAGAGATGTATTTAGAATAGAAGCAAATATATATGAGGATAAGATAAACCACTGCCCTTATTTTATCCCCAATAAAACCATATAATTAATTGTCATACAAACACCCAGTCATCCCGAGCCTAGTTGAGGGATCGCGGGTTAAAAAACAGGAGGTGAAGGTATGAAACATGGAGGAGATTTACTAAGCTATGAGAATCAATATGATGGAGAACTAATTGATTTTTCTAGCAATATTAATCCTTTAGGTCCACCTAATGGTTTAAATGAAGTTTTAATAAAAAGTTTTAAGGAAATGACAGCATATCCTGATATTAAATATAGGAAGCTAAAGACGAGTATCTCAAATTATTTAAACTGTGCAATAGAAAATGTTTTAGTAGGTAACGGTGCAGTTGAAATAATAAACAACTTTATTATAAGAGCTAAGAATGTAATAGTATGTACTCCATCATTTATAGAGTACGAAGAAAGAGCTATTGCACATGGAAAACACGTACAAAAGATACCCTATAAAAAGGATTACACAATAGATATTGAAGCACTAAACAATATTAAAGAAAATGAATTGCTTATATTAGGAAATCCAAATAATCCTACTGGATTGAGAATTCCTCAAGCTCAGTTAATAAATATTTATAATTTAGTAAGAAAAGCAGGAGCCTTCTTATTATTAGATGAAGCCTTCTATGAATTTTGTCCTAAGGACTATGATAGTATAGAGATTTTTAAGAAGTACGATTATGAAGGTGTAGGAATCATTAGA
>CAZTEN010000011.1:0-16663 GCA_964612495.1 uncultured Tissierella sp.
TGGTAGACACGTACGTTTGAGGGGCGTATGCTGCAAGGCATGAGGGTTCGAGTCCCTTCCCTCGCACCAATAAATTCAAATATTAAATATTCCCATTCCCTCATAATCATCAAATCAATTCAATTCAAATCAAATCAATTCAATTCAATTCATTATATTATAACTATGTATTAAAAAGTTTAGCTTAGTTAATCTAATCTTAATCTTTTAAATAAATATTAATAAAGAGGTGGAATCGTATGAGACTTGACAATGTCACTTTTAAAGGTGGGTATCATGTACCTGACAATAAAAGCTATACGAGTGGCAAGGCTGTTGAAAAAGCCAAAGAGCCAAAAGTTGTCTATATCCCATTGCATCAACACGTTGGATCTCCTTGCGAATCTTTAGTAAAAGTAGGAGATACAGTAAAGATAGGTCAAAAGATAGGAGATTCTAAGGCAAGTGTATCTGCGCCAGTTCATGCTAGTATCTCAGGAACAGTAAAAAGCATAGCAAAGAGATATAATACAAATGGATTAAAGGTAGATTGTATAGAAATCCAATCAGACGGTCTAAACGAATATCATGAATCCTATGGGGTTAAAGCCGATTTGTCAAAGCTTTCTAAAGATGAAATAATAAGTAAAATCAAAGATGCTGGAATCGTTGGCATGGGTGGTGCAGCATTTCCTTTACATACTAAACTTATAACTTCAGATGATAGTAGCGTTAATGCTGTGATACTTAATGGAGCAGAATGTGAGCCATATCTAACATGTGACCACAGAATAATGCTTGAAAACCCAGAGAAGGTAGTTACAGGTTTGCAAATAATAATGAAGTACTTAAATGTAAATGATGGATACATAGCAATTGAAAATAATAAAATGGATGCAGTAGGAACCATAAAATCTGCTGTAGGTGAAAAGGGACTAAACGTTGCTACAATGATCACAAAGTTTCCGCAAGGAGATTCATATAGAATTGTAGATTCTGTCTTGGGAAGAAAGGTACCAAAGGGTGGAAGGACTAAGGATGCAAATTCATTAGTTTCTAACGTAGGAACAGCAAAAGCTGCAGCAGAAGCTGTACTTGAAGGAAAACCATTGATTGAAAGAGTAATTACCATTACAGGCTCTGGGGTTAAAAATCCTAAGAATTTATTGGTAAAAATTGGGACAACTATTAGTGAATGTATAGAACAATGTGGAGGTTTCAATGGAAAACCCGGGAGAATAATAGCAGGAGGTCCTATGACGGGAACTGCATTATTTACATTGGATACACCTGTTACCAAGGGGACAACTGGAATCCTAGTTATGACTGAAGAGGAGACAAAGGTAGACAAAGTACTTCCATGTATCAAATGTGGAAAGTGCCTTGAAGTATGCCCGGCATATCTGCAACCATTATATATCAGTGCTTATTCATTAAAAGACAATATGGAAATGGCTAAAAAATATGATGCTGAATCATGTATATCATGTGGCAGCTGCTCTTATGTATGTCCATCAAAGAGACCTTTAGCTGAATCAATCGAACATGCCAAAAGTGAAATAAAAGCTAGAAGAAAAAAATCATAAGCGAGGAGGAAGAAAAATGGAAGATAATAAGTCAGCTTCATTGCAATTAGATGATATGCTTACTGTATCCCAATCTCCACATATAAAATCTAGCAGAACTGTTAAAAGTATAATGCTTGACGTTATTATAGCTTTAATTCCTGCTATGATAGGAAGTATTTATTTCTATAGAATCAATGCAGTAAAGCTCATACTGGTTACCGTTGTATCTGCAGTTTTATTCGAATTGGGAACACAAAAGCTACTGAATAAAGAAGTTAGAATTAAGGATTTAAGTGCAGTTGTAACAGGAATTTTATTGGCATTTAACCTTCCCGGACAAACCCCTTGGTGGGTGGCAGTATTTGGAGCTGGATTTGCTATTATAATTGTAAAGGAATTATTTGGTGGAATAGGTTCTAATTTTATGAACCCTGCCTTAGCAGCAAGAGCAGCCTTGTTAATGTCTTGGCCCGGAATAATGTCGGTTTACATACATCCTGATGGAGTAAGTGGTGCAACTCCACTAGCAATTCTTAAGGGTGCAGAAGGTACATTACCTACAATTCAACAAATGCTCATAGGAGATATCGGAGGTTCAATAGGTGAGACCTCAGCCATATTACTCTTAATAGGAGCGGCATATCTAATAATTAAGAAGGTAATCGATTGGAAAATCCCAGCAATATATATTGTAACTACAGCAATTATGCTAGCTCTACTAGGTGTAGATGCAGGAAATTTGGTTTATCATATACTAGGTGGAGGATTAATTCTAGGAGCTTTTTTCATGGCAACAGATTATTCATCAACACCAGTTACCCCAAAGGGTAGAATAATATTCGCTGTTGGTTGTGGGTTGTTAACAGCTCTTATTAGAGTAAAGGGTGGAATGCCAGAAGGTGTATCATATTCTATACTTATAATGAACGTAGCTACTCCGGTTATCGAAAAATTGACAAAACCAAGAGTCTTTGGGGAGGTAAAGAAAAATGAATCAAACCTTTAAATTCGTTGTGGTATTGTTATTTTTCGGTGCTGTTTCAGGAGGAGTATTAGCCTTTTCAAATAATATGACTGCACCAATTATTGCTGAAAGAGCATATGAAGAAGGTATCAAAGCATATAAAGACCTATTTACTGATGCTGATGAAGTAGTGCCTATTGATGAAGGAAAGCTTGCAGAAATAAAGGCTGAAAATACATTTGTACAAGAGGTTTTCGAGGCAATAAAAGGCGGAGAAATCATAGGATATGCCTTTAAGGTTAAGTCATCTGGTTATGGTGGAGATATAATTACTGCCGCTGCCTTTAATTTAGATGGCACTGTTCAAGGTATTAAGGTATTACAGAATTCTGAAACGCCAGGATTAGGAACAAAAATAGTTGATGAGCCATCATATGCATCATCATTTGTTGGTAAGAGTTTAGCTGATGAACTTGTGCTGTCGCCTTTACCTTCAGGAGATAATGAAGTCCAATTGATTTCGGGAGCAACTATATCTTCTAACGGTGTATTAGTTGGGGTCAATGGTGCTAGAAAAGCATATTTAAACTATTTCACAGATACACCTGTTGTAGAAGAGGAAGAAGACGATAGAGGCTTTGGTACAAATGGTTTGGTATTTAAGGAAGCAGATGAATTTGTAGCTATAGATGCTGCAAAGCTTGAAGAGATAAAAGCTAACAATAGATTTGTTAAAGAGATTTACGAAGCAAAGCAGGGTGAAGAAACAAAAGGATATTCATTCTGGACTATATCTAGTGGATATGGTGGAGAAATAAAAACTGTAACGGGTATAAGTTTAGATGGCACAATAACTGAAATTAGGGTTATAGAAAATGTTGAGACACCAGGATTAGGAATTAAGATAGTGGATGATCCTGCATTCCAAGAATCATTTGTTGGAAAGAAGGTAGCAAATGGACTAGTCCTTTCATCATCACCAGTAGGGGATAATGAGGTCCTATTATTATCCGGAGCTACTATTTCTTCAGAAGGTGTTCTTTATGGGGTTAATGGAGCCATAGATGCTTATCTTAACTATTTATCGGAATAGAAATGAGGTGTAAAGATGAAAATATCAAATATATTAAAAAATGGTTTAATCAATGAAAATGCTATATTTGTTCAGCTAATAGGTATGTGTTCGGTTCTTGCGGTTTCTACTACTGCAATTAACAGTATTGCCATGGGTATATCAGTAATAGCTGTTCTTACATGCTCCAATATTTTTATATCCTTATTAAGAAAAGTGATTCCTGATGAAATTAGAATACCGGTTTTCGTAATTATTATAGCTACATTCGTTACAATTGTTGATATGTTTCTTAATGCATATGCACCTGATATTTATTCAGCTCTGGGAATTTTTATTCCACTTATAGTAGTAAACTGTTTGATATTAGCCCGTGCTGAAGCATTTGCCTATGCTAATAGAGTTGTTGCTTCTGCTATTGATGGAATTGGAATGGGACTTGGATATACTTTTGCAATAACTATTTTAGGAATTGTAAGAGAAATATTAGGTTCGGGTTCAGTCTTTGGAATCTCATTATTTCCAGAAAGCTTTCAACCGGCGGGTATATTCGTAGCTGCACCGGGAGCATTTATTCTTCTTGGAATTTTAATAGGAATATTTAGAACTATATTGAAGAAGATGCAAGCGGCTACTAATTAATTAAAGAGGAGGAGAGCTAAATGGGTAATATTTTTATAATACTGATATCTACCATATTTATAAACAACTATGTATTTGCCAGGTTTTTAGGTATATGTCCATTCTTAGGGGTTTCTAGTAAGATGGATACTGCCACTGGTATGGGAGTTGCAGTAACCTTCGTTACAACCCTAGCATCGGTAGTAACTTTCATTATACAAAAATATATATTGGATATGTTTGAAATACAATACTTACAGACAATTGTTTTTATTTTGGTAATTGCATCTCTAGTACAATTTGTAGAAATGGCAATCAAGAAGATGAGTCCAACTCTTTATAATGCTTTAGGAGTGTATCTTCCACTTATTACCACTAACTGTATCGTTCTAGGAGTAGCAATACTAAATATTCAGGAAGGCTATAACTTAATCGAGACTATTGCTAGCTCCGTAGGAGCATCATTGGGTTTCTTTTTAGCCTTAGTACTTATGGCGGGTTTAAGAGAGAAATTAGAATTGGCTGATATCCCTGAAGCACTTCAAGGATTCCCTATTACTCTAATTGCAACTGGTTTAATGTCCATAGCCTTTGCTGGCTTTGCCGGACTTGTTTAGGAGGTAATAAAATGAGTTATATAATGTACCCTGTAATGGCATTAGGAGGACTAGGAATTGGATTTGGTGTTATATTATCAATAGCATCAAAATTTTTTGAAGTTCCCGTAGACCCTAAAGTAGAAGAATTGCAAAGTGCATTACCTGGAGCAAATTGTGGTGCTTGTGGATTTCCTGGATGTGCAGGTCTTGCTGTAGCACTTGCAGAAGGGAAAGCACCTGTAAATGCTTGTGGTGTAGGTGGCCAAAAGGTTGCAGATCATATATCAGAAATTCTGGGTCTTAATTCAGAAGTAGTGGAGAAGGAAATTGCAGTTGTTCTTTGTCAAGGAGACTGTGATAAAGCAAAGGATAAATACATCTATGAAGGAATTCAAGACTGTAGAATATCAAGTAGATTAGCAGATGGACAAAAGAGCTGTCCCTATGGATGTTTAGGCTGTGGAACATGTTATGATGTATGTCAATTCGACGCAATAAGAATGATAAATGGAATTGCAGTTATAGATAGGGAAAAGTGTACGGCATGTAATAAGTGTGTAAGAGTATGCCCTAAGAAGATTATAGAAATGGTACCATATGACAATGAAGCAATAGTTAAGTGTAAGAGCGAAGAGCCTGGTAAGCTAGTAAGAGGAAATTGTGAAATAGGATGTATTGGATGTAAGATTTGCGTTAAGAACTGTCCGTCAGATGCATTTACATTTGAAAACAATCTTGCCAGTATCATCTATGAAAAATGTACAAATTGTCAGGTATGTGTAGAAAAGTGTCCTACAAAATGTATAGTAAATCCTGTAAAACCTGCAGAAGAAAAAAATATAGTAAGCTAAGAAAGGAGACCTAAAGGTCTCTTTTTTATTACCTAACCCGATTTTTAGCGTATTTCTGCAAATCTATGGTAGGTCAAATGCAATGAACACCAAATCTATGTGAGTGTATCTAGCTAATAGATTTGATGGCGAAACTGCATATCATTTGGAATATATAGTATCTTAATTCTAACTTGTAAATGGAATATATAAATGATAAACTAATAGATGTGATATTTATTCAATAAAAAGGATGATAACCTTGACAAAGGGTGACAAATTACTGATAGTTTTAATCATAATGCTCAGCTTTACTTCAATGGGTTATATAAGACTCCAAGCCTTTTCAAAAAATGAAAAATATATAAGTGTCCAAGTAGCAGGAGAAGAAGTAAAGAGAATTATACTAGATTCAAAACTTGTGGGAACAAGCATCCCTATCCAATCACAATATGGATACAATTTAATTGAACTAGGCTATAATAGTATAAGGGTTATAGAAGCCGATTGTCCAGATGAAATAGATGTGAAGAAGGGTCCTATATCCCGTATTGGTGAAACCATAGTATGCCTTCCTAATCGAATGGTTATAGAAATAAAGGGAATCGAAGAAGATACTGAAATTGATATAATTAATCGATAGAAAGGACTTATTATGAGAAAACTTAATAAGATGATTTTTATATCACTATTAGTATCTATAGGCTTGGCTTTAAGCGTGTTGGAAATGGCTATACCACTACCAATATCTATGCCAGGTGCAAGGCTTGGTCTATCCAATATGGTAGTGCTAATAACTATAGTAGTATTTGGATTTAAGGATGGAATAAAGGTAGCCATACTAAAGAGCACAGTCCTAATGCTAATAACCGGAAGCATATCCTCCTTTATCTATAGTATTTCAGGAGCTGTTTTAAGCTGTATAATGATGTATTTATCCTTTAGGTTTCTATCCAAGATATTCAGTTTAATAGGGGTAAGTATTATAGGAGCTTTATTTCATAATTTTGCTCAGGTTAGTGTAGCAGCTATAATTATGAGCAATTTGAGAATCTATACGTATTTGCCATTCCTAATGATCTTGAGTTTATTTACAGGATATTTTGTTGGTCTATCATCAGGATATATTGTTAAACATCTTAAGAGAAGTTTTAGAACTCTATTTGTGAGGTAGATTATGAAAATAATTTTAGCTTCAGGTTCACCTAGAAGAAAAGAAATGCTGGAAAGATTTAATATAGATCTTCTTATTATAAAGAGTGATATGATTGAGAGAGTTGACTCTGGTCAGGAACCTATTCAGATAGCTATGTCATTGGCCTTTGAGAAGGCTTATGAAGTTAGCAAAAGCTTCATGGATGATTTGGTCATAGGAGCAGATACTATAGTAGTAGATCAAGGCAGGATATTAGGTAAACCTAAAGATGAAGAAGATGCATTTAATATGCTTGAGTCCTTAAGCTCTAAAAGCCATGAGGTCATAACGGGGCTTTGTTTAATAGATAACTCAAAGCACTTAAAAATTGTAGATTATGAACGGACTAAGGTTAAGTTTAAATACCTATCCCATAGACTAATAAAAAGCTATCTAGATACAGGAGAGTATATGGATAAGGCTGGAAGTTATGCAATTCAAGGTAAAGGAGCAGTCTTGGTGGAAAAAATAGATGGATGCTATTCTAATGTAGTTGGATTGCCATTATCAAAGTTGGATTATCTTCTAAGTAGGTTTTTTAGCATTAA
This sequence comes from uncultured Tissierella sp., assembly GCA_964612495.1. Classification (GTDB taxonomy): domain Bacteria; phylum Bacillota; class Clostridia; order Tissierellales; family Tissierellaceae; genus Tissierella_B. Next base: position 7,377 of record CAZTEN010000011.1, read on the forward strand.
TATATTATAATGATAAGGGTGGTATGAATGAATAGCAAGGGAAACATTACTATTAAAGACTTACCATTAAATGAAAGACCGAGAGAAAAGCTATATAGTCAAGGAGTGGAGGCCCTCTCAAATCCAGAGCTTCTAGCAATTATAATAAGAACTGGGAATACAGATGATTCAGCCATCGATTTAGCACGAAGAATTTTAAGTCTGGATGAGCGTGGCATAGCTTATCTTGCAGATACTACATTAGAGGAGCTAACACAAATAAAGGGTATTGGACAAAGTAAGGCATGTCAAATATTAGCTGCTATCGAGTTCGGGAAGAGAATAAACAGAAGGGGAGCACTTGATAAGATTAGGGTCAGCTCACCGCAGGTTTTAGCAGATTTGTTGATACAGGATATGAGGTATTTATCCAAGGAATACTTTAAGATAGCTATCCTTGATACTAAGAACCAAATATTAAAAATTGAGGATATTTCTGTTGGCACTTTAAATGCTTCAATAGTACATCCTAGGGATGTGTTTAAGATTGCAGTTAAGAAAAATGCCAATTCTATAATATTGATACATAATCACCCAAGTGGTGATACAACTCCAAGTAATGAGGATATAAGTATTACAAATAGACTAGTTGAATGTGGAAGTCTAATGGGGATTAAAGTACTTGACCATATCATAATTGGAGATGATAATTATTTAAGCTTTAAGGAAAAAAATTTATTGTGATTTTTGGAAGGAGAAGAGAATGGGTTTATTTAATAGTTTTATTAAGGACATGGGTATCGATTTAGGTACTGCTAATACACTGGTTTTTATAAGGGGAAAGGGTATTGTAATAAGAGAGCCTTCCGTTGTTGCCATTCAGACAAACACAAAGCAGGTTTTAGCTGTTGGCGAAGATGCTAAGAAGATGATAGGAAGAACACCTGGAAATATAGTTGCTATAAGACCACTTAAGGATGGAGTAATAGCGGATTTTGATGTTACTCAAAATATGCTTAAATATTTCATTAAAAAGGCTATGCAGTCAAAATCATTATTTCAGCCAAGAGTTGTAATTTGTGTTCCCAGTGGTGTAACAGAGGTTGAAAAGAGAGCAGTAGAAGAAGCAGCAATTCATGCTGGTGCAAGGGAAGCATATTTAATAGAGGAGCCAATGGCTGCAGCTATTGGTGCAGGGCTTCCGGTACAGGAGCCAACAGGCAGTATGGTAGTAGATATTGGTGGAGGCACAACAGAGGTTGCAATCATTTCACTTGGTGGGATAGTCACATCTAAGTCTATAAGAGTTGGTGGTGATGAACTGGATGACTCCATAGTAACTTATATTAAGAGAGAATATAGTTTGATGATAGGTGAAAGAACTGCTGAGGAAGTAAAGATTACAATTGGTTCAGCAGATATGGAAGCTGAAGAGAAGGTAATGGAAATTAGAGGAAGAGATTTAATAAGGGGTCTTCCTAAGACACTAGAAATTAGTTCAAAGGAGATATACGAGGCACTAAAGGAACCGGTAACAAATATTCTTGATGCAATTAAGACTACATTAGAGAATACTCCTCCTGAATTAGCGTCTGATGTTATGGAGCTTGGAATCATGTTAACAGGCGGGGGAGCATTACTTGAAGGTCTCGACAGATTAGTTGCAAGAGAAACAGGAATGCCAGTTCATATAGCAGAAAATCCATTGGATTGTGTAGCTATAGGTACTGGTAAAGCTTTGGATAGCATCGAAGTCTTAAAGAAAACAGTTAATAACTATAAAAGAATAGGCTAGGGGATGCTATGTATTTTTTAAAAAAATATAAAGATAAAATGATAGTAACTATTGTTACTGTCATTTTACTTATTATAATAGGAAATACAAGTGTAGAAAGAGAATCCATTTCTAATTTGGAAAAAATGGTGGGTAATATCTTAACTCCTATATCTAATGTAACCTATAGCATTGGTAATGGTATTTCTACCTTCTTTGGCTCTGTTTTCGACTTTGTAAATGTGAAGGAAGAAAATGATCAGCTTAAAGAAAGAATCAAAGCCTTGGAAAGTGAAAAGAGGGATTTGGAGAATATAATAGGTAAGACAGATTACTTGAAAAATGAGGCCAAAATCCTGGAATCCACCAAACACAATATTATTTCTGCTGAGCTCACAAGCAAGGAACCAGGCAACTGGTATGATAGATTTGTCATCAACAAAGGCACAAAAGATGGTATTGTAAAAGGTGCTACTGTTATTCAAGGTGTTCAAATAGAGCAAAACCTCTATCAAGAAGGAGTTGTAGGAAGGGTAGTAGATGTAGGTACTAATTGGTCAAAGGTAATTACCATTATAGATGAATTGAACAGCATATCCTTTAAGGTAATCAGGACTCAGGATGGTGGTGTTCTATCCGGCGATGTTGATGGAAGTATCAATGGATATTTCTTTGATAGCAAGGCTGATGTAATCGTAGGAGACAAGCTTTATTCTTCTGGTCTTGGGGGTTCATATCTAAAGGATATATATATCGGAGAGGTAAATGAGATATTCTCTGATGAAAATGAGCTTACAAAGAGAATTAGTATTACTCCTGCTATCAACTTCAAGAAGTTATATAAAGTATTTGTATTAATGGAATAATCGAGGTATAAAAATGACTGTGCTTTTAATATCATTAACCATAATTTTAAACCTGCTTTTACAGAGTACCGTATTACCATATTTTGAGATCCTAGATAAAGTTCCAAATACAGGATTAATAATAGTAGTAATTATAGCCCTTGCAAAAGGTAGGTATTATGGAGGGCTATTAGGTATTCTCATAGGTTTATTACAAGATGTTTTGTTTTCAACTGTCATTGGGGTAAACTCAATCATCTACTTCTTCGCAGGCTACTTAATAGGCTATGTGGAAGATACATTTGCAAGGAACAGCCTAATAAATATTATAATATTTACAGCCTTAGGAACTATATATTATAATATTTTCTATTCGCTCTATATGTATTTTTTGAACAGGCCTGTGACCTTTATATTAGCAGTAAAAAGCGTATTTTCTTTTGAAGTAATATATAACTGTATAATTGCAATCCTTGTATATAAATTATTTCAAAAGATAATAGCTGAACCAAAGATTCGATTTAGCAAAAGATAGAGGGATATTTATGAAATGGGTTGAAAAATTCCTAAATAGATACAATACGGTTGTATTAATACTTGCATTTTTAATGGTGGTTCTTTCATTTAGACTAGCAATATTGACTATTGCAGAGGGGGATTATTACAGAGAACTTTCAGATAATAAAAGAGTGAAAGAAGTATATACTACAGCTCCTAGAGGGGAAATAAGAGACAGATATGGTAGGCTACTAGCCGGCAATATACCAAGCTTTACAGTTCAGATTCTAAAGGATGAACTGAACACCATGGACACCAAAACAAAGAACGATGGAATCCTGAAGCTTATTAGACTTTTAGAGGAAGATGGAGTAAGCTATGTAGACGAATATCCTTTGGACTTAAATGTATTTAAATACAATAGTGAAGATGCTTATATCTCAAAGGAACAGACCCCTGTAAATAGAGTAGTAGATATAATAATTGAAAACAATCTACTTCCTCAGATACTAAAACTATTCTATATACATGATGAATACCCTGAACACTTCCAATTTATTGCTGTAAATAGGGCTTTAAATGCTCTAAGAAATAAGAGTATAGCCATGCCTATAGATGTTGATCTTCTAGATGGAAATTTACAAATAGAATTTAATGAATCGGAAAACATATCAAGTTGGAAACTAGCTTATGAAATACCTGAAAATTATTCACCTGTTGATTCCATAGTCAAGTTGATTAACAATGATAGAACTATAATTAGAAAGATTATTGACCATCCAATATCCAGGATGCTTGTTTATAATCTCCTTGCCCAAAAAGGTCTAAATGAAAATCTAATACTTGAGGACTTCTCCCTAAGCTATATAGACGATTATAAAGACCAAAAGCGTATTCTTATGAAAAGCTATCCTGAAGTAACAATGGATACAAGCGCAAAGGATGATTTTATAAATATATTTATTAAAACAAGTTTATCTAATTTCCTAGACCAGGTTTTTTTAAGTGAAGATAAGGATAATACAGTAATTCCAGGTCAGTTTTTGATAGAGCTTTTAAAAGCAAAAGGTCAGGTTGTAAACATAAGTGTAGAAGTAGTTAAAGATAGCAATAGTGTAATATATAAATATACAGGTGGTAGTGATATTGGAGCAAGAAGCCCAAAAGATATATTGATAGAGCAAAGTAAGGAATCAGGAGTATTGGAAGAGTTTATAACTTCAGAATCTACCCGGTCCTACGCCCAATCCCAGCTCCTAAAGGATGGAGTAAATCCAAGGATTTCCATAGCCGGAAACTTTCAATATGTGGCATTAAATAATTTGAATAATTGGTATAGCTCTAATCAGGTTGATGAGAATTTGGAAATACATGAGGCTTTTGAAGCTATTAGAAATAGATACGAAATCGACTCTAGCATAAGTAAGTATGAGGTAAGGTCTATGTTGATTATATATAATCAGCTAAGTAAGCAGGGACATCTTGCCTATCAGCCCTTTAATATTGCATATGGAATAAAGGAGTCAACCGTAGCAAGGGTAGAAGAAGGACTTGTTGAAATGCCCGGTGTAAATATATCTATAGAGCCTGTAAGATATTATCCTGAAGGAAGTACTGCAGCACACATATTAGGTTATCTTGGAAAGATTAGCCAACCTAACGAAATAGATAAATATATTAAAGAGAATAATTACTCGCCAAGTGCCATTATAGGTAAGACCGGAATTGAAGAAAGCTATGAGGACCTATTAGCAGGAAAAAGTGGTGTTAAAAGGGTAGAGGTTGATGTCATAGGAAATACCACAAATATCATAGAAGAAATAGAGCCGATAGCCGGAGATAATATATATCTATCGATTGACTTGAAAACTCAACAAGTAGCTGAAGAAGCTTTAAAAGAAGCCCTTGAAAAAATACAAGTAGGTGGAACCTATGAGAGCAAATGGGGAGACTATAAATTTGGTACTAATAGAAGTAAGGGAAAGCCTTATGAAAATGCAACATCAGGTTCTATAGTAGCCATTGATGTAAAAAGCGGTCAACTTATAGCTCTGGCAAACAACCCTTCTTATGATCCAAATTTATTCTCTACGGGAATATCGGATACTGATTGGGAAAGTCTTTTCCCCGAGGATGAAAATAATCCATTGGCTCCCAGACCTTTATATAATATAGCAACTCAAACTGCTGTCCAACCAGGATCAACTTTTAAAATGGTAACGGCATTAGCAGCTTTGGAAAAGGGTTTAGACCCAGAATATAGAATTAGAGATATGGGCTATGTACAAATTGGTACAAAGAAATTTAATTGCCTTATCTTTACTATGACCGGTGGTACCCATGGCTATGAAAATGTATATGAAGCCTTAAGGGATTCATGTAACTATTATTTTTACACATTAGCCCTTGGATACAATCAAAGAGCTAATCAAGATCTTGGAATTAAGGTGGAGGTTGAGGATATTGTAGATTTATCCAAGAAGCTTGGTTTAAATGATAAGACTGGAATAGAAATCAATATACCGGCAGAAGTATCCGGTGGTGTACCAAATCCTCAAAGAAAGATTATCAGTACAAAGTACTCCCTAAAGCAATATCTTAATAGAAATATAAGGAGCTATGTAAAAGATGGAGTAAGGCTTACAGATGAAGAAGTTGAAGAGACTATTGAAGAGATAATCGGCTGGATTGAATATGAGGATTTGCTCACAAGAAATGAGGTAATCCTAAGACTTGATGAGTTAAACATAGATCCGGAAAAAAGACTTGCTGGAGAAAGGGAAAGTCTTGCTGACAAGATAAAATACACTTACTTAAATCAAGCTAATTGGAATATTACAGATACCCTTAATGTTACCATAGGTCAGGGAGATAACTCTTATACTCCTATCCAAATGGCTAACTTTATAGCTACACTTTCAAATGGGGGATATAAACATAAGTTATCCCTTATAGAAAGTATTAAAAACTATGATAATACAATTACAAGATTCAAACATGAGATAAATCCTGGAAGGATAGTATTAAATGACTACGAGAATCTGAATCATGTTAAGAAGGGAATGGAAATGGTATCAACAGATGGTACCTCAAAGAGGATATTTGCAGACTTTCCCATAGAGGTGGCTTCGAAGACTGGAACTGCAGAGAGAAGTGGAGTAAATCCTTATACAGGAGAAAAATTCGATGAATTTGCCTGGTTTGTTGCCTATGCACCTATAGATGACCCTGAAATAGCAGTGGCTGGGGTAATATTTCAAGGAGGTAGTGGAGGTTATGCAGGACCAATGGTTAGAGATGTTATAGCCCAGTATCTAGGACTTAATAATACTGAAACTGAGAACAAATTACCATATGAAAATGTATTGACAAACGAGTAGAGTTTAGGGACTAGACATTTAATGGAGATATAGGGTAAAATATGTCTAAGGATAGCAATTGGAGGAATATTAGTTGAAGAAGGATTTAATTGCCTTTAAAGGGGTTTCAGAAGGTGTTTATCTAGATGTATACGGTAGTGATTTAGACAAAATAAAGAAGGAGCTTGCAAGTAAATTCAGTACATCAGCAAAATTCTTTAAGGGAGCTAAATTTTTAGGTGTTAGAAGTGAGGAATTATCTGAGGATGATATTGTAGACTTAAAATTGCTTTTAAAATATAAATATGAATTCCAGATATCAAACGAAGGGATTCCTGAATATATAAATCAATATTATAGTAGTAGAAATGAGGTAAAACCTGAAGAACCCTTTGAAGGAGTAGAGGAAGGAATGACAAAATTTGTTCATGGTACCTTAAGAAGTGGACAAGAAGTTAATTATGATGGTAATATTGTAGTAGTTGGGGATGTTAATCCAGGGGCCTTCTTAAAAGCCAAGGGAAATATCATTGTGCTTGGTTCCCTAAGGGGAGTTGCACATGCCGGAATTGGCGGTAATGAAAAATCAATAGTCGCGGCTTATAGTCTTTTACCAATGCAGCTAAGGATTGCTGATATCATTGTAAGACCACCAGATGGAGATATTCAGTATAAATTACCAGAAGTAGCAAAAATAGTAAACGGGGAAGTATTCATTGAACCATACTTGCCTAATAGATAATAGGAGGATCACTTTTATGGAAAATGAAAAATTGGGAACGGCAATTGTAGTAACATCAGGCAAAGGTGGTGTTGGAAAAACTACTACTAGTGCAAATATTGGAACCGGCTTAGCTATTTTAGGGTATTCGGTAGTTATACTAGATGCAGATATTGGGCTTAGAAATCTTGATGTGGTTATGGGGTTGGAAAACAGAATAGTCTATGATATCGTAGACGTAGTAGATAAAAATTGTAGGCTAAAGCAAGCCCTAATAAAGGATAAAAGATATGAGAAGCTTTATCTACTACCGGCAGCACAAACAAAGGACAAGACAGCCGTAAAGCCTGAGCAAATGGTTGAGCTAATAGGGGATTTAAAAAAGGAATTTGACTATATAATTATTGATTGTCCTGCTGGAATTGAACAAGGCTTTGAATACTCAATTGCAGGAGCAGATAGAGCAGTAATTGTAACGACTCCAGAGATATCAGCTGTAAGGGATGCAGATAGAGTTATAGGTATATTAGAAGCTAAGGAACTACACAATCCTAAGCTTATAATCAATAGGATCAGACCGGATATGGTTAAAAGAGGGGATATGATGAATATAGATGACATCATAGACATACTTGCTATTGACCTTCTTGGCGTAGTACCTGATGATGAGCAAATAGTAGTTTCAACCAATAAAGGTGAGCCAGTAGTTATTGATGAAGCAGCTAGAGCTGGACAAGCATATAGAAATATTACTAGAAGAATAACAGGTGAAGAGGTAGAACTTTTAAATCTAGAGGTCAATGAAGAGAGCAAGCTAAGCAAAATTTTAAAACTACTATTCAGTAAATAGGGGGAACATCATGGATATATTCAAACTATTCGGAAAGAAAAAAGAGAACAGCAAGAATGTAGCTAAAGAAAGATTAAAATTAGTATTAGTACATGATAGAGCTGATCTTAGTCCTCAGCTATTAGAGATGATGAAGAACGATATAATAAAGGTAATATCACAATATGCAGAAATAGATGATGAAGCCTTGGATATAAAGCTTACCAGAATGAAGAAAGAAGGGGACACAACTCCTGTATCGGCATTAGTTGCCAATATTCCAATAAAAAAGGTCAAGGATAAGAAGTGATACATAAGGCTCTAACAAATGTTAGAGTTTTTTTTATGACCTAACCCGAAGTTTACCTGAGCCAATTTCCAATGTTTTTATTTAAATAAAGTTTTTAGGTATAAAACCTAGCTTGGATAAATATCTTAATAAAAACAAGGTAGGTGATAAAATGAAAGTAGGTACTGGAAAGTCACAATATAGAACTATAATGAATAGACCCTCCAAGGACCATATTCTAACTCATTTAAAGACACTCTTAATGAAATCTTTAATAGTCTTAGTCATCATTTTAATAGCACTAGTAATTAGTAGTATAAATACCCCATCGGCAAATAATATTACAGAAAAGGTAAAGAACACAATAAGCTATGAATATAAACCGTTAGAGGATTCTAAAAGAGTTTATAATTGGACAAAGGAAAAGGTAAAAGGATCCATAAGTAGCATCCCCACCATGAAGACAAACCCTACATATATGGCCCCGATCCAAGGTAAAGTATATAGAAAATTCAATCAGGATGTGTTGATAGACGGAAATATAGTTAAAAATGGCGGACTGGATATAATAGTTGAAGAAGGTGCTAATCCTATATCCGTTATAAATGGTGTAATAGAACGGGTTGAAGAGAGGGATAAAAAGGGGTTCTTTGTTACTGTTGTAAATGAGGACATGACTGTAGTTTATGGATATTTGAAGACGGCATTTGTAAAGGAAGGAGAAACAATACAACAAGGGACAGAAGTAGGGAGTATTGGAACTAATAAAGACGGAAGTAGATACCTAAGATTTGAAATATATGTAGATAATATAGCGGTTGATCCTTCAAAGTTGGTTTACATTAAACCCTAAAATTTAGGGTTTTTTTATGACCTAACCCAATTTGCATCTATAAAAATCACAAATTTAATGATAATATATAAATAGTACAAATGAAAGGAAAGAACTAATGATAAACAAGATAAAACTTGATAAAATCCTTAAAAAGGTTG
>CAZTEN010000012.1:0-16223 GCA_964612495.1 uncultured Tissierella sp.
TTTCTACAAATGTTCTTGAGTTTATTGAACTATCGCCTGATTATGGAATTATTGAAATTATGGCACTGACTACCTGGGTAGGCCATTCCTTATCAGAGCTTGATTTGCCATCTAAGTATAAAATCAATATAATAGCCATCAAAAGGGGCGAAGAAATCCATATTGCTCCTTCTAGCAATTTTGTTATACAAAATGGAGATGCTCTGGTAATAGTTGCAAGTACTACTGCTATAAACAAGCTAGAGGAAAAAGCAGGTAACTAATATGGTGGATATAAGTTCTTCGAAGAATCCATTGGTAAAGGAGATAAAAAGTCTTCTAAAGAAGAAAGCAAGGTGGGAAAAAAAGCTTTTTATCTTAGAAGGCATTAAACTTATTGAGGAAGCCTTAGAAAATGATGTTCAAATTAAGAGTATTCTTTATACGGATAAACTTCTATCCTATAAGGACGGGATAAATCTCTTGGAAAAGCTGGCAACTTTTAAGAGTTGTTATAGAGTTTCTGAGACCCTATTTAATGAAATTACCAATATGGAGAACTCACAAGGTATAATAGGGGTGGCCCATTTCCAGACTAAGAAATTAGACCTAAGTAAGGGAAATAAATTTTTTCTGTTTTTGGATGGGGTTCAAGACCCCGGTAATATGGGAACTATTATAAGGAGTGCTGATGCATTCAACATAGACGGAATTTTAATTGGAGAGGGCTCGGTTGATACTTATAATCCTAAGGTTGTAAGATCAACTATGGGGTCCATTTTTAGAGTTCCTTTATATTTTGTAAAGGATAATATTGAAACCATAAACCATCTAAAGAAGAATGGATTTAAGATTTATTCCACAAGCTTAGAGGGAAGTGTTGCCAACTATGAAATTACTTATAAAGATGATTTTATTATAGTTATCGGAAGCGAATCCCAAGGGGTGAGTAAGGATATATTGACTATATCCCATAGTCTAATCAAGATTCCTATGCCAGGAAATGCAGAATCCCTAAATGCAGGTGTAGCAGCGTCAATTATCATGTATGAGGGCATGAAGCAGAGGGGAAAAATCTTGAGTTTTGATACTATGAATGCTATAATTGATTAATGAAACTGCTAAGACCTTTTAAAGGTCTTGTTTTATAACGAGGTGAATATACCACTCACCTCATCACTGGTGTTTGAGATTTCTGCAAGCAGTTTCATCGATGCTTAAAAGGAAAGTTCTACTATTTTATTTATAGCATCTTAGAACTTTCCATTAATGAGTAACAGAATAGCTACATTAGTATGAGGCTATTTTTATCACGAAAGGAGTCATAAGATGAGGGAGAAGCTTCAAGAATTAAGAGAGCTTGCTATAAATAGTATAAATAACGTAAAAGACCTTACCGAGCTTGAGAGTTTGAGAGTTAAGTATCTCGGTAAGAAAGGTGAGCTTACAGATGTACTTAAGGGTATGGGAAAACTATCTGCTGAAGAAAGACCTGTTATAGGACAGGTTGCCAATGATGTAAGAACTGAGATTGAAGAAGCTATGAATAAGATTAAGGATAACTTAAAAAATAAAGCCTTAACTGAAAAATTAGCTATGGAAAAAATAGATATTACAGTAACAAATAAAGAAAAGAAGCTTGGACATAGACACCCGCTTCTTGCTACCATAGGGGAATTAGAAGATTTGTTTATAAGTATGGGCTTTAAAGTCTTGTCTGGTCCTGAAATTGAAACCGTAAAAAACAACTTCGATGATCTAAATTCTCCTGATAATCACCCTTCTAGAGATTTTTCTGATACATTTTATATCACAGAGGATATCTTATTAAGAACTCATACTTCACCTGTTCAAATCAGAGCAATGAAGGAATATGGTGCACCACTAAGAATGGTGTCTGCAGGCAGAACCTTTAGGTTTGATGATGTGGATGATACGCACTCTCCTATGTTTCATCAGATAGAAGGTCTGGTAGTTGATGAGAAAATATCTATGGCAAACTTAAAATATACCCTTGATGTTTTTATAAAAGAATTATTTGGTAAGGATATGAAGACTAGATATAGACCCCATTATTTCCCATTTACTGAACCTAGTGCAGAAGTAGATGTTACATGTCTTAAGTGTAGGGGAGAAGGATGTTCAGTATGTAATTATACAGGCTGGAGCATGGAGCTATTAGGCTGTGGAATGGTTCATCCTCAGGTCCTTGAAAACTGTGGAATTGATTCTGAGAAGTATACAGGTTTTGCTTTTGGTATGGGTGTTGATAGAATCACTATGGTAAAGTATGGACTTAAGGATATTAGATTATTATTCGATAATGACAATAGATTTTTGGAACAATTCTAGGGAAGGAGTGAAAGAATGCTATTACCTGTAAAATGGCTTAAAGATTATATAAAGACACAAAAAAGTGCAAGGGAATTGGCTGATGGTCTTACACTATCCGGCTCCCATGTAGAATCCATTATATCCCTTAATCCGGGAATAGAAAATGTAGTAGTTGGTAAGGTATTATCCCTAGAGGATCATCCCAATGCAGATAAGCTTATTATCTGTAATATTGATGTAGGAAGTGAGAAACTTATTATTGTAACCGGTGCTAAGAATCTAAAAACCGGAGATTACATACCTGTTGCAAAGGTAGGCGCTAGATTGCCGGGTAAGGAAATTGGGCTCACAAATTTTAGGGGTCTAGATTCCTATGGGATGCTATGCTCGTTAAAGGAATTGGGCTTTACAGATAGTGTAATTCCAAAAGACTTCAGAGATGGAATTTACGTTCTTGATAAGGAATATGACCTAGGACTTGATATAAAGGATGTATTAGGTCTCAATGATCAAGTTATTGAATTTGAGATAACGCCTAATAGATCTGATTGTCTTAGCATCATTGGCATGGCTAGAGAAACTGCGGCTACCTTCGATTATGAATTAGAGGAGCCAAATATCAAAATCCATAATGAAGTAGATGATATTTATGACTATACAAATGGTATAGAAATTCAGACTGAAAACTGTCTAAGGTATTATTCAAGGGTTATTAAGGATGTAAAGATTGGGAAGTCACCCTTATGGATGCAGCAAAGATTAATGGAAGCAGGGGTAAGACCTATTTCGAATATTGTAGATGTGACCAACTTTGTTATGCTAGAATATGGGGAGCCTTTACATGCATTTGACCTTAATAATCTTCAAGGAAAAAAGATAATTGTACGACAAGCCTTAGAAGGTGAAAAGCTTACTACTTTAGATGGTGAAGAAAGAGTTCTGGACACTAAGGATATCGTAATTGCCGATGCAAATAATCCTATAGGTCTAGCCGGAGTTATGGGAGGCTTACATTCCGAAATCACAGATGAAACTAATATAGTTTTACTGGAAGGAGCTAATTTCAATAGTAGAAATATAAGATTAACATCCAAGAAGTTTGGTCTTAGAACTGAAGCTTCAACTCGTTTTGAGAAGGGGATAGACCCTAATTTAGGTGAAGTAGCTGTTGAAAGAGTATGCCAGCTAATTGAACAAATCGGTGCAGGAACCGTTGTTAAGAACTCTATAGATGTTTACAATAAAAAAACTGAAGCAAAGGTCATAGCTTTAATACCGGAAAGAGCAAATATGATTTTAGGTGTAGAAATTTCTATTGAGGATATGTTAAAGAGCCTCAATAACTTAGGGCTAAAATCATCATTTGATGGCAAGTTAATCCACACAGAAGTTCCAAGCTTTAGACTTGATATCAATATAGAAGCAGATCTTATAGAAGAAGTAGGAAGGCTTTATGGTTTCCATAACATTGAAAGTAAGCCTTTACTAGGGGCATTGACCAGAGGAGAGAAACCTTACAAAATTGTTCTAGAGGATAGAGCAAAGACAATACTACAAGGGCTTGGATTGAATGAAGTAATGACTTATTCATTTATCTCTCCAAAGGCTTATGATAAGATAAATCTAAGTGATGATGATATACTTAGAAAATATATCAAGCTGATCAATCCACTTGGAGAAGATTACTCTTCTATGAGAACTACTCTTATTCCTAATATGTTGGATTTGTTGGGAAGAAACTTCAATAGAGGTATTGAATCTATGTATGCCTTTGAAATTGGAAATACATTTATTCCAAAGAATCTTCCAATAACTGAGCTGCCTGATGAGAACAAGAAGCTCTGCCTGGGGATTTTCGGAGAAACAGATTTCTATGAAATTAAAGACATAGTTGAGAATTGTTTATATAGACTTGGTATGGATACAATCCAATATGAAAGAGAGGAAAACAATCCTACATTCCACCCTGGAAGAACAGCAAGGTTATTCTATAAGGGAGAAGACTTGGGAATTATAGGTGAAATTCATCCACTTGTTATGGAAAACTATGATATAAAGACAAGAGCTTATATTGCTGAGTTGGATTTTGGTAAGATTGTTGGGTTTACTAATCTGGAAATAAAATACAAACCCCTTCCCAAATATCCTGCAATGACTAGGGATATAGCAGTAGTTGTTAAAGAGGAAGTAATGGTTGGAGATATTGAAAAGATTATATTAAAGCATGGTAGTGAGATTTTGGAAAGTGTAAGGCTATTTGATATCTATAGAGGAAACCAACTTCAAGATGGATTAAAAAGCGTTGCATATTCTATTATATATAGGTCTCATGAAAAAACTTTAACTGATGATGAAGTAAATGAAGTTCAAAACAATATAATTAATGATTTAGAAACAAGCATTAGTGCTAAATTAAGAAGCTTCTAAGGGTAGATTTTTTCTACCCTTTTTTGGGAATAAATTATATTATTAAGTATTCTGTAAGATATGGAGGTATATAGTTATGACAGGTAAAAGAAAGATTAGCGTTAGTATTGATGGTCGTAACTTTTCTGTAGTTGGTGCAGAAGATGAAAGCTATGTAAGAAGTCTTGCTTATTATGTAGACCAGCATATTAAAAGTCTAGCAAATAAAAATGACAAACTCGATCAGACTATGGCTGCAACACTTGCAGCACTAAATATTGCAGATGAACTTTCAAAAACAAATGCCAAATTGAAGGAACTAGAGCATAAATCCAAGGAACCCTTAGAAAGGTTTGGCGGAGTCTCAAAGGAATTAGAAGATGCACAAAAAAAGGTTCAAGAGCTGGAAAAACAATCCCTAGAACATAAGGATGAAGTCATAAAGACTAAACTTTCTATGGAAGAACAATATAATGAAATAAGTGAGCTTAAGGAGCAACTGGAACTTAAGGATTTGGAAATAGAGGAGCTAAAAGAACAAAACAAGGCATTACAGGATAAGAACTTTCAAAGCAATATGGAATTGGTAGAGGTTAAGAAGGAATTAAATGAGCTAAGGTCTTATATTGAAGCTTAGGGTAAATTAAGGAGGAGTATGTTCTCTTGAAAAAAGATGTTGAATTACTAGCACCTGTTGGCAGTGAGGAATCTTTATATGCAGCTATACAAAACGGAGCTAATGCAGTTTATTTAGGTGGGAAGCTATTTAATGCAAGACATTTCGCTTCCAATTTTGATGATGAACAACTAAGAGAAGCTATTAAATATGCCCACCTTAGAAATGTTAAGGTATATATAACCGTCAATACTCTTGTAGATGATGGTGAAATGAATGATATAATTGATTATATCAAATCTTTATACGATATGGATGTTGATGCCATCATAGTTCAGGATTTAGGATTTGCACAACTTGTAAGAAATCTGTTTCCGAAGCTTGAACTTCATGCTAGTACCCAGATGACTATAAATAATCTTTATGGAGCTAAATTTTTAGAGAAAATGGGCTTTTCAAGGGTGGTACTTGCAAGAGAGACCCCAATTGATGAAATTGCCCATATTAGTAAGAGCACAGATATTGACCTTGAAGCTTTTATTCACGGTGCCCTATGTGTATCATATTCCGGGCAATGTCTTATGAGTTCTATGATAGGAGGAAGAAGTGGTAATAGGGGTATGTGTGCTCAACCTTGCAGGATGAAATATTCCATAATGGACCGAAATGGAAATCTAGTCCAGGATTGGGATAGGTTCCATGCCCTATCTCCTAAGGATTTAAATACTTTGGATCAGGTTGAAGAATTAATTGATAATGGGATAGTATCATTAAAAATAGAAGGAAGAATGAAGCGGTCTGAATATGTGGCAACTGTTGTTAATGCATACAGAAGGGTAATCGATGAAGGAAAGGATAGCCTTAAGTCTGAGGACAAGAAGGAAGTAGAGCAGATATTCAATCGAGGTTTTACTAAAGGGCTTACATTTGGTGATTTTGGAAAAAGCTTTATTACACCTGAAAGACCGGATAACAGAGGTAGCTTACTTGGAAAGGTAGTTAGAGCCGATAAATACAAGGTATATATTGAGCTCAATGAAGACCTTGACCAAGGTGATGGCTTGGAGTTTCTTTTAAAAAATGGTGAATACAAGGGAATTAAAGCACCATTTGCTGCTAATAAAGGCTCTATAATCAACCTAGAAAAACCAGGCTTTATAGAAGCTGGCACTGACGTCTATAGAAGCTCTAGCCATAGGCTCTTAACTAAGGCCAGAGAATCCTTTGTAAATAAGGAGATTAAGTATAAAATCCATATGGAGTTTAATGCTCATGTTGGAGATTTTCCAAGGCTTGTTATTAAATATGGGGATATTATAGTAGAAGCTTTAGGAGAAAAGTTAGTTGAAAAGAGCCAAAAGGTGGCTATCAATCAGGAAAAAGTAGGTGAACAGCTATCAAAGCTGGGGGATACCACTTATGAAATAGACCATT
Organism: uncultured Tissierella sp.; assembly: GCA_964612495.1. Lineage (GTDB taxonomy): Bacteria > Bacillota > Clostridia > Tissierellales > Tissierellaceae > Tissierella_B. The sequence continues at coordinate 6,770 of CAZTEN010000012.1, forward strand.
TGAAAATAAGTCTTGATGAAAATGCCTTTCTTCCACTAAGCTCTATAAACCAATTGAGGCGTCAGGCAATAGAAGTTTTGGATAGCAAGATAAGAGACTTTTTTAAAAAAGACATTATAGGGGACGCCGATTTTAAAAAGGAAAAATCAAAGTATTTTAAATTTTCTCATAAAAACACTTTAAACAATAGACTTACTGTTAAGGTTTCGAACTTAGACCAGTTTCATAAGCTGAATTTAAATAAGCTAGATAGAGTATATCTTGGATTCACTAATGGACTACAAGAATCTATTAACTTAATTAAGGACCATGGAAAAGAAGCATATCTTTGGACTGATAAGATTCTATACGAAAAAGATCTAAATGAAATTGCCTCTAGTATTAAAGATGCCAAGAGATTAGATGGTATATCAGTATCAAATTTAGGTTCTTTAGAATTCTTCAAGAATTATGATTTAGCTCTTCATGGAGATATAGGATTAAATATATTCAATTCATTTACAGTGGATTATTTAAAGAGTCTGGATTTAAAAAGCATGACTTTATCACCGGAATTAAACCTTACGCAAATTCGTCAAATTACTAAGAATAGGGGTGGAAATCTGGAAACAATAGTCTATGGCTATCTACCTTTAATGGTAATGAAAAACTGTCCAATGGCCTTGGTCAAGGGATGTAAAGATGACATGGAATGTTCTACATGTAATTTTGCTAAAGGATATGGATTAAAGGATAGAATGGGCGTTACCTTTAAGATGAATAGAATTGACAGTGTGTCTACTATATACAATTCAGTTCCTCTTATGGTTCTAGATAGTTTGGAATCCATTAAAAATGCAGGCATAGATATGTTCAGATTGGATTTTACTAATGAAACAGCCCATATAGGAAGTCTTCAAAGGGCTATTTATGATTATATAAATGGGAATATGAATTTAAATGAAGTTGAAGAATTTATGAAAGGTTTTAAACAGGAGACCTTTATCACTAATGGACACTATTTTAGAGGAATCCTATAGAGGTGATATATGAACGAGAAGAGTTTAAAGGTATTAGAATTTAACAAGATTAGGGATTTGCTCATAGAAAAGGCAGAATCTCAACTTGGGAAAGATTACGCAAGTGGAATAAGGCCTATAAGTGATATCAATCAGATTCGAATACTCCAAGAGGAAACCGAGGAAGCTCTCTCTTTATTGATTCAGAGAGGAAATCCTCCCCTATATGGTATAAATACCATAGCTATGGAGATTAAAAGGGTTGAAATAGGGGGAGTCTTATCTCCCGGTGCCTTATTAAAGATATCCGATTCCTTAAGGGTATCCAGAGGGTTAAAGAATTATATTAAGGAATCCAAGGAAGATAAATCTTCAAATTATCTGATTATAGAGAATTTGGTTGAATCCTTAAAGGTTTTTAAACATATAGAAGATGAGATAAACAATGCAATAATAAATGAAAATGAAATATCGGATAATGCAAGCTCAAATCTAAGAAGTATTAGAAGGCAGATTTCCAGTAAGAATGATGCAGTAAAGGAAAAACTTAATTCCATAATAAATTCACAAAACCATAAGAAGTATCTTCAAGATAGCATTGTAACCATGAGGGAAGGTAGATATGTTATCCCGGTTAAGCAAGAAAACAGGGCTAGCGTACCTGGTCTTGTACATGATATGTCCTCCAGTGGAGCTACTGTATTTATTGAGCCTATGGCTGTTGTAGAATTAAACAATCAACTAAGGGAATTGGAGTTGAAAGAAAGGGAAGAGATTGAAAGGATATTAGGGGAATTATCCAATCTCGTAGCTTCTGAATCTTTTTCAATTGCAAATAACGAGAAAGTATTAAAAGAACTTGATTTTATCTTTGCTAAGGGAAAACTTGCTTTGGAAATGAAGGCAACTAGACCCTTATTAAACGATAAAGGCTATATCAATATTAAAAAGGGCAGACATCCCCTGCTTAAAACAAAGAATGTTGTCCCTATAGATGTTTATTTAGGGAAGGACTTCAACTCTCTTATTATTACAGGGCCAAATACAGGTGGAAAGACTGTAAGCTTAAAGACTGTTGGCTTGTTTAATCTAATGGCACAAGCAGGACTTCATATTCCGGCAGACAATAATTCGGAAATAGGCGTTTTCAATCAGGTATTTGCCGACATTGGGGATGAGCAAAGTATTGAGCAAAGCCTTTCTACATTTTCTTCTCATATGGTAAATATTGTAGATATATTAAAAAGTATAGAGCATAACAGCCTTGTATTATTTGATGAACTTGGAGCCGGTACTGACCCCACAGAAGGTGCAGCCTTAGCCATGTCCATCTTAGATAATCTCTTGAGAAGAGATATTAGAACTATAGCAACCACTCATTATAGTCAATTAAAGCTTTACGCATTAACTACAGAAAAAGTTAGTAATGCATCTGTTGAGTTTGATGTAGAAACCCTAAGTCCTACTTACAAGCTTTTAATCGGAGTACCCGGTAAGTCAAATGCATTTGAGATATCCAAAAGACTTGGACTTCAAGATTATATTATCGACAATGCGAGAGACCTAATTTCTAAGGAGAATATAGAGTTTGAAGATGTTCTACAGGCCATGGATAAAGACAGAAGGCAGTTAGAAGAAGATAAGCTCGAGGCAGCAAGGCTAAAGCAGGAAATCGAAAGCTTGAAGAATAGCTTATCTATGGAAAAGGATAAGACAAAGGACATGAGGGAAAAAATCCTTCAAAAAGCTAAAGAAGAAGCAAGGGATCTTTTAAGAAATGCAAAGGAAGATGCTGATTTAATCCTTGGAGAATTGAGAAGTATTACTGACTCCATCGAAAAAGATAAATTTAAGAAGATTCAGGAAGCTCGTGAGATGTTAAAGGAAAGATTAGATAAGGCAGAAAGCTCCATAACTAAGGATGTATTAAATAAGAAATCATCCAAGATTCCAAAGAACTTGAAAGTAGGAGAAACTGTTGAGGTATTGTCTTTAAATGGGGTTGGGACTGTAATAAATGTACCGGATGAAAAAGGAAATGTTGACCTGCAGGTTGGGATAATGAAGGTAAATGTTCATATATCCACCCTACGGAGAGCTGAAACAAGTGAAAATGAGAAAGGAACCTTTAAATCTAAGAAAATGGTAAGCAATAAATCAAAGACCATAAAAAACGAAATAGATCTAAGGGGAAGAAATATTGAAGAAGCTATCTTAGAAATTGATAAATATCTTGACGATTCCTATATAGCCGGTTTAAATGAGGTATATATTATACATGGAAAAGGTACAGGTGCCTTGAGGGATGGTATTAAATCCTACCTTAGGGGGCATAAGCATGTAAAGACCTTTAGAATCGGAAAGTATGGTGAAGGTGGAGATGGAGTCACCGTAGTTGAGATAAAATAACGGAGGATGAAGTATGATAGATTTTAAAGAACAAGTAGTAAAGCTGATAGAGACTGAGGTTGATTCATTAACAAGAGATGAAATTAATGCCTTGATTGAAATTCCGCCTTCATATGAGATGGGTGATTATGCATTTCCTGTTTTCAGATTGGCTAAAGCCTTTAGAAAAGCACCAAATATTATAGCTGAAGACTTAGCAAGTAAATTCAAACAAGATAAGTACTTTGAAAAGGTTGAAAATGCAGGACCATATGTAAACTTCTTTATTGATAAAAAGAAACTTACAGAAACCGTCTTAGAAGAGATATTAGAGAAGAAGGACGGATTTGGGTCTTCTACTATAGGAAATGGGAAAAAAGTAATAGTTGAGTTCTCTTCACCAAATATTGCTAAACCATTTCATATAGGGCACATTAGAACAACTGTAATAGGGAATTCATTATATAAAATTTACAAGTTTTTAGGTTATGATACTGTAGCTATTAATCATCTTGGAGATTATGGAACTCAATTTGGAATGCTTATTTCTGCCTTTAAAAAATGGGGAAACAAGGAAGTTATTGAAGAAAATCCAATAAAGGAGCTTCTAAAGCTATATGTAAGATTCAATTCAGAAGCTGAGGAGGATGAGTCATTAAGGGATGAGGCCAGATATTGGTTTAAGGAACTTGAGGACGGCAATGAAGAGGCTAAGGAATTATGGCAGTGGATTAGGGATATAAGCTTAAAAGAGTTTTCTAAAGTATATAATATGCTAAATATCTCCTTCGATTCATATGCAGGAGAATCCTTCTATTCTGATAAGATGCCGGCTGTTATTGAAGAAATGGGAAAAAAGGGCATACTTAAGGATTCAGAAGGTGCTTCCATAGTGGACTTAGACCCATATGGAATGCCACCGGCCTTGATTAAAAAAAGTGATGGCTCTACTTTATATACAACAAGGGATATTACGGCAGCTATATATCGTAAGAATCAATATGATTTCTATAAGAATATATATGTAGTAGCATCCCAACAAAACCTTCATTTTAAAGCGTGGATGAAGGTAATAGAACTAATGGGTTATGATTGGGCAAAGGACTGTATCCATGTTCCATTTGGAATGGTCAGCCTTGAGGATGGAACCCTATCCACTAGAAAGGGTAGAGTAGTATTTCTGGAAGATGTTCTTAATACAGCGATTGAAAATACAGCAAAGATAATTGAGGATAGAAATCCAAACCTACCTAACAAGGAAGAAGTAGCTAAACAAGTAGGAATAGGAGCTATTATATTCCAGGAGCTATTTAACCAAAGAATAAAGGACTATGTGTTTAATTGGGATAGAACCTTGAGCTTCGAGGGCGAAACAGGACCATACTGCCAGTACACTTATGCAAGAAGTAACTCCCTTCTTGAAAAAGGTGGATTCAATATAGAAGATGAATCTAGTATTGAGCTATTAAATTCAGAGGATGAAATCAATGTAATAAGGCTTTTATATAAGTTCCCTAAGGTAGTATTGGAAGCATGCGAAAAGAATGAACCATATTTGATTACTAGACATATAGTTGAAATCGCCAAGAGTTTCAACAAGTTTTACTCCAGTACGCCTATCATCATTGAGGATGAGGACCTTAAGAAAGCAAGACTTACACTTGTATATGCTACTAAAACAGTAATAAAAAATGGTTTGGGATTACTTGGAATGGAAGCACCAAAGAAGATGTAGTTGGAGACCGGGTTAGGTCATAAAAAAGGACCCTTTCTAGATAGAAAGGGTCTCTTCTTTAAGGTATTCTAAGAATTCTTCTTCACTGATTTCAGCCAGTAAACTTAGCTCATGAAGTATATTGTTTCTAAGTTGTATAAATTCATTTATCTTTGTGTTCTTACCTGTATACTCTAAAGCCTCTATTATAAGGTACATATCATCCTTGGACATTTCCTGTATTGAGATTTTATCAAAAGATTGCATTTTTGTTCCCCTTTCATATTGTTTCGAATTTAAGAATCATCGCCTCGTTTAGGAATCAATGAAACTGCTAGCAGTTTCAAGATACTGTCGAAACGAAATATTCACCTCGTTATATTCTATATCTTTTGGTTTTAAGATTCAATACAAATCTAGGGAAATATATTTGGAGTTTTTAAACATATAGAGTAAAATAATATTATTAGATTAAAGAAGGTGTAAAATGAAGGTATTATTAACGACTTTGAATTCTAAGTTCATTCATACAAATTTAGCTATCAGGTATTTAAGGGAATATGCTAAGGATTTTGCTGAGATTGAAATCTTGGAATTTACAATAAATCAACCAATTGAACAAATCCTTGCTGCAATTTATAAAGCAGATCCTGAACTAGTTGGATTTTCAACCTATATTTGGAATGTAAATGAAATTCTAGAAATCTCAGAAGCCTTGAAGGTAATAAACCCTAAGCTTAAAATCATGCTTGGAGGGCCGGAGGTTTCCTTTGATGGTTCTAAGCTTTTAGAAACTCACAAATTTATCGATTATATAGTTTATGGTGAAGGAGAAGAAAGCTTCAGGGAAGTGCTTTTAGCTGAAGATTTATGTGATGTAAAAGGATTAATATTTAGAAATAATGGGGAAGTAATAATAAATCCTCCTCGAGAACAGATTAAAAATCTTGATGCAATTCCATCACCCTATGAAAATGTTGGTGATGAGTTCAAGAATAAAATTGTATATTATGAGAGCTCCCGAGGCTGTCCATTTAATTGTGAGTTTTGTCTGTCCTCTACTATTAAAGGGGTTAGATTTTTCTCAATTGATAGAGTAAAGAAAGATATCAAAAAATTAGTCCAAGCTGGTGTAAGCCAGATAAAGTTTGTTGATAGGACTTTTAACGCTAACAAAATTTATTCTAGAGAAGTTATGGATTATATAATGGAACTTAATCCTGAGAATGTAAATTTTCATTTTGAAGTAACCGCACATTTAATAGATGATGAAACTCTGGAATATTTCAAAATCCCAAAGGAAGGCTTGTTTCAGTTTGAGATAGGAGTACAGTCCACTAATCCTCAAACAATTGAAAGTATAGGGAGGGTAACTGATTTTAAAAAGCTTAAGTTTGTTACTACTAGTATCAGAAAGAATAGAAACATCCATCAACATCTGGATTTAATTGCAGGGCTTCCCTATGAAGACTATGATAATTTTGCCAATTCCTTTAATGAAGTTTACTCTATTCGGCCGGAAAAGCTTCAATTAGGTTTTTTAAAACTTTTAAAGGGGTCTGGCCTTCGCCTTGATGAGAGAAAATATGGATATAAATACTTAAACAAACCTCCCTATGAGGTCCTCCAGAGCAAGTGGCTAGATTATGGAGATATTTTAAGAATTAAGGGAATTGAAAATTTAGTTGAAAAGTATTACAATGAAGGGTATTTTCTTCATTCATTAGAATTTATCATAAAAAACTTTTTCAAATCTCCTTTTGAGTTTTATGAGAATTTTGCATTCTATTGGGAATCCATTGGATTAAATGAAGTCTCTCATAGTAGAAATGGTTTATACCAAATATTGGTGGATTATTTTTTGGAAAAACAGTTCGGTTTAGAGGAATACTTTATGGAAATAATTAAGCTGGACTATATATTTAATAATAAAAAGCTCACTTTCCCAGTGCCAGTAAAAAGAAGTACTAAAAACCTTAATGGGAATGAAATACACAATCTTCTAAAGAATGAGGAGTTGATAAAGGCTCATCTTTATGAGTATAGAGATTTACCAACTAAGAAACTCATAAACAAAATAATAGTTGAAGCTTTCTCTAAGAATATTCTTGGTATTATCAACAATAATTATGATATAAGGTATGGGGAAGGCCATGTTTTTATTCTCTTTGATTATAAAGATAAGATAATAAACAGGTGCAAAGCCATAGATATAACTAATTTTGTAACAAGGTAAACCTCGTTGCAATGGTATGAAGTAATTGTTAAGCAATTAACTCTGGTATTTAACTAGGAGGAGAATAATGGATTTGTTGAAGGATTTTAAATACGTAACAGAGCATTCATTTAAAAAGACTATTGAAAGCCTAAAGAAGAATTACCTAATTATATTTACTGGAGTAGTATACTGGATTATAACTTTAACATTAGGGAGTATAGTATCATTCATATTTAGAGGACCATTATGGATAATAAGTGGATTTATTACTTACTTTATACAAAGTGCAATAATCTCAAACTATCTCTATTTATTATTCAATATAATCAACTATAACAGATTCAACTTGAATGATTTTAAGCAGGGCTTTACTGCATTTTTATGGAAAATATATGGTGTGTTATTCATCCTCTATATTGGAGAGCTTTTGCTATCAACTTTGGGCAATATCTTAGGCACAGCAGCAGTTTATCTTAACTTAATAATAATGATTGCAGCTCTAGTTCTTCTAAATGCACTTCCGGAGTCCATATATTTAAGAAGTAATAGTCCAGTCGACACCTTAATGTATGCATTAGGCTTCATGAAAGAAAATTGGCTTAACTGGGGGATTCCAAATGTTATTTTAATTGGTTTTATCTATTTAACCACTGGAAATATCTTAACTAGCTTTGTTAACACAAGTATTGGATTTGTGTTGGGATTTGGGCTTAAAGATATAGCTTTGTATTTCATTGGGCAGATAATATTTTCCTTTATGATGATATATAGGGGTCATCTATTTAAAATTTTAAGCACTTCAACAAGAAGAAAAAGAATGTTCATGAATAAATTTTAGGCAGGTGTTAAATTGAGCAAAGTTGAAAAATTATTTAAAGAAAAAACCAAAGAATTAACCTTTATTGAATTGAAAAAAAATACTGAACTAAAGATAAATGGATATATTTTAAAGGGAAGCGTTCCCCTACCTGTGATTACGGATAGTCTCATGCAGGAATTGGAATATGGGGATTTAAGTGAAGAAATTCACCTTGAAAATGTAATAGAGGGAATGTTTTTCTTGTTTGGAACTGACCCCGATTTTCCGCACATGGACCTATATAGGGAGATTCTATATGCTTATGACAAGGATATATTAAAGCTTTCATTCTATAAAGGAATAAAAGCACTTGAATCGGCTGATTTAGAGTTAGCTGGTGTATTCTTCAGAGCATGTTTTTACTTAGATGAAATGAATCTGGATGCTAGGCTGAACTATTCTTTGGTTCTTGAATCTATGGGGAAAACCAAATTAGAAGATGGTAAGATTGAAGAAGGTCAAGACCTTATTCAAAGGTCAACAAACGAGCTAGAGACTATAGTAAATATGGATGATAGCTATTCACTTGCATATTATAAACTTGGCTATCATTACCTTTACTTAGAACAGTATTTAAAGGCACAAATAACTTGGAATAAGTTCCTAACCCTAGATAAGGATGAGGATAGACTTCAAGAAATTAGAGAACAAATAGATATAATAAATGATGAAGTAAAAATGGAGATAGGTCTTAGCTACTATTCATATAATGACTTTGGAAAAGCCTTGGATTCTTTCTTAAAGCTTATGCCTAAATACTCAGATAATTGGAATATAAACTATTTAATAGGGTTATCTTATAAGGGGTTGGAGGACTATAATTCCTCAGAGGAATATTTGATTAAAGCTATTGAGTTGAATAAAGGTGAATCTGATTTATATAATGATCTAGGTATTATATACTTTATACAAGGAATGATATTAGAAGCTATAAAGATATTTACAGATGGAATTGAGGAAACCGAAGCTGATTTTAAGATATATTTTAACAGAGGATTGGGTTATGTACAGTTAGGGGAGTATAATCTCGCCTTAAGGGATATAAACATGGCATATGAGTTAAATCCATATGATGAAAATGTTGAAATTCAGAAGAGGGAACTTGAAAATTACCTAGAAACTCTATAACTATTACAAAAAAACTAAAAAAAATACAAATAATCCGTTGACAAATGTATATAAAGGTGTTAATATAGTTTAAGTCGGCTGTGACAATTAAGAAAAAGCTCTAAATAAGAACTTAAAAAACTTAAAAAAACATGTTGACAAAGAAAAGA
>CAZTEN010000013.1:0-13014 GCA_964612495.1 uncultured Tissierella sp.
AGGTTTTGGTGATATAAATTTGATTTTATATGGCCATGAATAATTCAGGTTAAATAATAATATATATATATAAGAAAGTAAAATTCATAAATCATATGAAAGTCATTCCAAAATGGAATGAGGGAGGAAGATATGGATCTAAAACAGCTAAAAACCTTTATTGCAGTAGCAGAACACCTTAGTTTTACAAAGGCTGCAGAAGTATTATTTATGACCCAATCTTCAGTGAGCAAGGTAATCAAGTCCTTTGAGGACGAACTCGATACACAGTTATTTTATAGAAATCCAAAAACTGAGCTTACGGAAATTGGGGAGGCAATATATAAAAAGGGTATCAATATTATAAAGCAAATGGATAGCATTCCCTTGGAAGTAGAAAATTTTCAAGAGTTAAAAAAGGGTGGATTAAAAATTGGCATAGCACAATTGACCGGAGCCTCATTTTTTCCCAAGATAATGGGTGAATTCAACCTTATGTATCCAAATATTGAGCTCTTACTATTTGAAAGCGGGTCAAAGCAGATAGAACAAAAGCTGGAAGAAGGGAAACTAGATATAGGTATAATGGTAACAGACCCATTAAAAAACCATATATATAATTTTATGGAGTTTGTAAGAAGTCCCTTAGTAGTCCTAGTAAATGAAAATAGTGATTTAGCTATTAAAAAGGAGATAGGTTTTGATGATTTAAGGGATGAGAAACTAGTCCTTTTTAGAGAGGATTTCAAGCTTTATGATGATATAATAAAAAGATGTAAGGAAAGCTCTTTTGAGCCAAATATCATCTGCAAAAGCTCCCAAAGAGAGTTTATAACAGGGATGGTATCCTCTGATTTAGGAGTAGGTTTTTTACCGGAGATAATTTGTAAGGAGATTAGTAAGAAGAATGTTAAATATATACCTTTAAAGGAGCCTAGTGTATTTTTAGAGCTTTCTATTGCCTGGAGAAGGGATAGATATCTTTCACACGCAAGCAGAGAATGGATCAATTTTGCTGCAAAAAAATTAGGTGCTGAACCTATTGAAAATTCATTTTAAAATTCACATGAGCTTATATACAGTTAATCACCCTTGACATCGATGGGTATATTTGATATATTAGTAAGAAAAATTATTTTGAAAAAATTATTAGATTTTGTGGAACATGAACAAAAGAGGAGGAATTATTTTGCAATTTGTTGGAGAAGGTTTAACTTTTGATGATGTCCTTTTGGTACCATGTAAGTCTGAGGTACTGCCTAGAGAAGTGAGTACTGCTACCTACCTAACTAAAGAGATTAAGCTTAATATACCATTAATGAGTGCGGGAATGGATACTGTAACTGAGTCTAGAATGGCTATAGGTATGGCAAGAGAAGGCGGAATAGGCATTATTCATAAGAATATGTCCATTGAAGAACAGGCTTTGGAAGTAGATAAGGTAAAGAGATCAGAGCACGGAGTAATAACTGACCCATTTTATCTATCAGCTGTGCATACCGTATCCGATGCTTTGGAATTGATGGAGAGATATAGAATATCCGGAGTTCCAATAACAAATGATAAGGGAACCTTAGTTGGAATAATCACCAATAGAGATATCAGATTTGAAAAAGAGGTTACTAAGAAAATAGATGATGTAATGACTAAAGAAAATTTAGTAACAGCAAAGATTGGCATCTCAATGGATGAAGCCCTAGAGACCATGAAACACCATAAGATTGAAAAACTTCCTCTTGTTGATGATGATTATAAGCTTACGGGATTAATCACTATTAAAGATATAGAGAAGTCTATCCAATATCCAAATTCTGCACGTGATAGTAGGGGTAGATTGCTTGTAGGTGCTGCTGTGGGTATTACAGGAGATATGATTGAAAGAACTGCAGCCTTAGTTAAGGCTGGAGTTGACGTTGTAGTTTTAGATACAGCCCATGGTCATTCTAAGAATGTATTAAATGCAGTTTCTAAGATAAAGGCAGAATTTCCTTCACTACAAGTAATTGCAGGTAATGTTGCTACCAGAGAAGCTACTATAGATTTAATCGAAGCAGGAGCAGATGCTATAAAGGTGGGTATAGGACCGGGGTCCATTTGTACTACAAGAGTAGTAACAGGTATAGGAGTACCTCAAATAACTGCTATTATAAATTGTGCAGAAGCTGCAAAGGAATACGAAGTTCCAATAATTGCAGATGGTGGTATTAAATTCTCAGGAGATATAACTAAGGCTATCGGTGCCGGAGCTAATGTAGTTATGGCAGGTTCCATGTTTGCTGGAACTGAAGAAAGCCCTGGGGAAGATATCATGTTAGAAGGAAGAAGATATAAGGTTTACAGAGGAATGGGGTCTTTAGGTGCCATGGATGCAGGCAGCGGAGACAGGTATTTCCAAGAAAAAACTAAGAAGTATGTACCGGAAGGGGTTGAAGGAAGAGTTCCATATAAAGGACCCCTAGGAGATGTAGTTTACCAGCTTATAGGAGGATTAAAATCCGGTATGGGATATACAGGCTCTAAGGATATTGAAGCTTTACATGAAAATGCTAGATTCATGAAGATTACTGCAGCATCTCTAGTAGAAAACCATCCACACGATATTCAAATTACAAAAGAATCACCAAATTATACAACCAGAAGATAGGCTTTCAAAACCACATTTCCATAATTGGATTAATGTGGTTTTGTTTTTTTAGCATAGAAGTAGACCTCATAATTAATAATATAAATAAAGGCAAATTTTAAATCTTAGATAGCTTTTAAACTATATTTGAGGAGGAATAAGATGAAACAAGGTGTTATACCTACTTTGCTAGGGACTGCTGTTACAGGAGCTACCCTATATATGAATGGTCAAGATATAATGAAGAGAAGCAAGAGAAAGAGCAACGTAGAGACAATGGTGGCAACAGGCCTATTGGGATTTGGAATAGCTCATGTGCTACTGGGTAGTATGGATATGTTTAAAAAGAGTGAATAAATAAATCTGGCAGGCAACTGCCAGATTTATTTATTCTATATATATTTAAAGATTACAATTCTTTTATGGTTATTTATATTTAATATGAGCAAAATATTACATAGGTGATTTTATGTTTGATTTAACTAAGTTTTTAGATGAAAATATTACTTTCTTTAAAACCATATTTGATAAGGATGAAACATTTGTTACAAGGGAATTTCAAAGTCAGAATGGTTCTCGATTTTGCCTTTTATATATGGATGGTATGGCTGATTTAAGCATTATTGGGAACAATATTATTATGCCTATTATGCAAATGGAAAAGCACATAGTAATAGATGATATGGATATACTTTCTGCTCAAGTTATCTATACTGGTGAATTGAAAAAGTCAAAGGAGCCTATGACCCTTATAGATTCTATAATTAGGGGAGATGCAGTACTATTCACAGAAGGTATATCTGAAGCTTTAATAATAAGTAGTAAAGGTTTTAAAACAAGAAATATCGAAGAACCGGAAATAGAAAAGACTATCAGAGGTCCAAGGGAAGGATTTACTGAATCCTTGCTTACTAATCTAAGTTTGATTAGGAGAAAATTGGAGACAAAGGACTTAAAATTTCAATATAAAACAATTGGAACAAAAAGTCGTACCAAAGCATGTATTTGCTATATAGAGGGGACAGTTGATGAAAAAATCCTTGAAGAAGTTAATAAAAGAATTGATTCCATAGAAATTGATGGGCTATTTTGTGTTAAATATATTCATGATCTAACAGATGATAGTCCTCTGTCTATATTTGAAATGACCGGTGAAACCGAAAAACCTGATGTGCTGGCAGCCAAGCTATTAGAAGGGAGAATTGGGATCTTACTAAATGGTACACCTACGGCTATGACAGTTCCTTTTATATTTATTGAGAACTTTCAGACTGGTGAGGATTATTATACAAATTATTATTCTGCATCTACAAGAAGATTAGTTCGTATTCTAGGATTTATAATTACGACAGAATTTCCAGCCGTTTATTTAGCATTAGTCACCTACCATAAGGATTCCTTACCACCTCCATTTATTCTAAGTATATTAAGTGCTCGACAAGGAGTTCCATTTCCGTCAGTTGTAGAGCTATTATTGTTGTTTTTTTCCTTTGAAATACTAACAGAAGCAGGGTCAAGAACACCTGGTTATATTGGACAAAGCTTAGGTATTGTAGGGGCTTTGATTTTGGGTACCGCAGCAGTTGATGCTAGAATTGTTAGTGCTCCAATGATTATTGTAGTTGGTATTTCCAGTGTAGCAGCACTTGTTTTGCCAGGCATTAGACCTCAAATTAACATATTAAGATTATTTTATATAATTGCCGCAGCTGTCTTTGGAATTTATGGAGTTTTTTTGTCTGCCACTGTAACCCTAATACATCTATTTAGTCTAAAGAGCTATGGTGTTTTATATATGTCCACAATTAATTCTCTATATAGCAAGGATTTAAAAGACACTTATTTTAGGGGCCCTAGATGGTTTATCAAGAGAACAAGGTCTGGTGGGAAAAAATGAGAAAAGTATGTTTACTCATATCAATTATAATATTACTAGTATTTCTAAGTGCTTGTTGGGATTATAGAGAGATAGATGATGTATCCTTGGTTCAAGTTACTAGTTTAGATTGGGAAGAAGAAAATAAAGAATACATTTTATGTATTCAATCAATAGAAGTAAAAGGAATAGGCCAAGGAGTCGAGCTTAACCCTAAAATAATTGAAGCAAGGGGTAAAACCATTGTTGATGCTGTAAGAAATTTAATCTCTGTAACAGCTAAGGCACCTTATTGGGGTCATGTTACAATGATGATAATAGGTCAAGATATTGCAAATAAAGGACTTGAGGGTCTTTTGGATTGGATTGCTAGAAATCCTGAATTTCAATTAACACTTCATATCTTCCTTTCAACGGAAAAAACAGCTAAAGAAATACTGACAAGAGGTAATCAAATTAAAATGGTAGAGATGATTGAATATCGAACTATAAAAGATTTTAGATATGTCTCTAAAATCCCAAATATCACTGCAAATAAAGTAATAAATGAAGTCCAAAGCAAAGAGCTACATACTGTTATTCCCACAATAAAAATAGTAGAGATAAATGGAGAGAGTTTTACAGAAATTGCAGGGTCTGCTTATTTTAAAAAAGGTAAATTAGCAGGCCTTTTAAGTCCTGTAGACACCATGAAATTCCTTTTTGTTACAGATCAAATAGGGGGAGGTGTATTGACAATTCCAACAGGCGAGACGAATAAATATGTCACATTAGATATATTTAGAAGTTCTACTAAGACAAAAATAGATTTTCCAGAAGATGATACTCAAATAACTTTAAATATTAAGTCTATAGTAAATATTTCTGAAATAGATGGTATAAAGGACTATACAAATAAAGAAGGAAGAAAGGCCTTAAAGGAAATGGCAGATAGTTATTTAGAGAAAGAAATAAAAAACTTCATCGAAGAAGTGCAAAAAGACCCAGGAATTGATATTTTTGATTTTGGAAATAAGATTAAAAAAACACATCCAAGGGTTTGGAAGAAAATAGATGAGGATTGGGATCAGATTTTTAAAGAAGTAAAAGTTGTAGTAAATTCAGATATAAAGATAAAAGGCAGCCAGCATATAACAACACCTATTGGAGTTGATACAGAATGATAAGTACTAACAATGAAACTATTACAAGTAAACAAGGGATATATTTAGTGTCTATATTTACTATAGGTACTTCAATTATCTTAAGTGGTGTTCCAATAGCTAAACAGGATATATGGATATCACTTTTAATAGCTTTTTTTTCATTTATACCATTGATTTTTATATATAGTAAAATTCTTTTATTCTTTCCCGGTAAAAATTTATTCGAAATAATGGATATATGTTTTGGGAAAATAGTAGGAAAAATTTTATCTTCATTATATATTATTTACTTTTTTTACCTAGGTGCCCTTTGTATAAGGGATATCACTGAATTTATCCAAGTAGCTTCCCTTAGGCTAACTCCCCAGTACTTTAGTGGGCTTTTGATTATTTTAGTGGGAGTTTATAATGTAAGATCTGGATTTGATGTTATTGGTAGATTGGCTAATTTTGCTTTTAACTTTATTTTGTTTTTAACAGTTATAATTTTTATTACATCAATAACAAAGACCGATTTCTCAAATTTATTTCCTATTTTATATAATGGTTGGAGCCCTGTTATAGAAAATGCAATCAACCTATTTGCATTTCCCTTTGGAGACATAGTAGTATTTTTAGCTCTTTTTAATAATCTTAAAGATCAAAAGAAGATATCTAAGGTCATATCTACAGGAATATCAATTAGTGGTTCTGTGCTTTTATTTAATTTTATCAGGAGTATAGCAATTTTAGGACTTCCCTTGGCAGCTAATACCTACTTTCCATCATACTATGCAAATACCTTTATAAGATTGGATAATGCACTTGAAAATATGGGGATATTTTCAGCTATTATCTTACTTTTAGCAGGACTTGGCAAGTTTGTTACCTGTTTGTTTGCAGCCTGTACAGGATTAAAGCATATTTTTAATTCTAAAGATTATAAATCATATGCTTTGCCTGTAGCTTTTCTTGCACTAATAACTTCTCAACTATTATTTAGTAGTACCATGGAATTGATGGATCATGTTAGGGTTTATCCCTATCAGGTTATACCTTTTCAGGTCTTGTTACCCCTTATAATCCTAATATTTAGCTGGAGAAAAAGCAAGAAATACCATAAGGAATAAGATTAAGGCTATGTAAGGAGACCCATTAATGGCTCTCCTTCACCTGGATTCCGTTGAGAATAAGAAGTCTATAGTTACTAGGGGGTATGAAAAGGGTAAATGCCTAGGCATTTACCCTTTATTTGCTATTTGACATATGTCATAAATATTGTATAATTAAATGTATGGCCTTATTTAATTACATAAGGCTATTAAGTTAATATTTATTAGAAATGGGGGAAACAATTGGCTAGACCTATGAAATGGAGAAAAGTCTGCCGTCTTCCTAAGTGCCATTGCTATGGTCCTTTGAATTTAAAAGCAAATGATGATGATCAAGTTATTATGACTGTGGATGAATATGAAACTATAAGATTAATCGATTTGGAGGGAAAGACCCAGGAGAAATGTGCAGAAAAAATGAACATAGCACGGACAACTGTCCAAGGCATTTATATCAATGCTAGAAAGAAGCTTGCTGATTCACTGGTCAATGGAAGGTCTTTAAGGATAGAAGGCGGAGAATATGAGCTTTGCAATGGAAAGTTAAAATGTGGAGATAATTATTGCAATAAACTTACATAAATAAGTAATTGTGAATAAAGTTATTTGTACGTGTATAAATAGAAAGGTGATATAGATGAGAATAGGCTTAGATGTTGGCTCAACAACATTGAAATGCGTTGTTTTAGATGACCATGATAAATTAGTTTTTCATTCCTATGAAAGACACTTCTCACAGATTACTCAAAAGACTGCATCCTTGTTAAGACAAATAAGAGATGAGTTTCCAAAAGAGAAGGAATTTAGAATGTGTATATCGGGCTCAGCAGGAATGGGTATGGCTGAAACTTGTGGAATACCATTTATTCAAGAAGTATATGCTACAAGAATAGCAGTAAAAAGGTTAATTCCATATTCAGATGTGGTTATAGAGCTTGGTGGGGAAGACGCCAAAATATTATTTTTAACCAATGGAACAGAAGTAAGAATGAATGGCTCCTGTGCTGGTGGTACAGGTGCCTTTATAGACCAAATGGCAACTTTACTGAATATCAGTTTAGTTGATATGAATGAAACAGCTAAAGATTATGAGAAGATATATACTATAGCATCTAGATGTGGTGTATTTGCTAAATCAGACGTACAGCCCCTTTTAAATCAAGGAGCAAAGAAGAGCGATATATCTGCAAGTATATTTGCAGCAGTGGTAAACCAAACTATTGCTGGTTTAGCTCAAGGTCGTGCAATCGAAGGGCAGGTAGTCTACCTTGGAGGACCTTTAACTTTCTTGTCTGAACTTAGAAATTCTTTTGATTATATACTAGATGTTAAAGGAATCTGTCCTGAGAATTCCCTTTACTATGTTGCTATAGGGGCTGCATTTTCAGATCTTAGTAAGGGATTGAATATAGAGAATACCATAAAATCAGTAGAATCATATAAATCAACTACAGGATTTTCCTCTACTATGACCTTATTTGAAGACCAGGATGACTATGATGAATTCTTTGAAAGGCATGCAAAAGAAAGGGTAGAATATGTAGATCCAGAAAACTATAGTGGTGGAGCATACCTTGGAATAGATGCAGGCTCTACAACTGTAAAGGCAGCACTTATAAATGAAGATGAGGAAATACTTCTTTCTAGCTATTTACCTAATAGTGGAAACCCCGTACCTATAATAAAGGACTTTTTAGAGGACGTTTACGAAAAATATCCAGATATAAAGATTAAATCTTCAGCAGTAACCGGATATGGTGAAGACATAATACAAAATGCCTTTAAAGTGGACTTTGGAATAGTAGAAACCATAGCTCATTATACTGCTGCTAAAAAGTTCAAACCAGATGTTGATTTTATTATAGATATAGGTGGACAGGATATAAAATGCTTTAAGATAAGAAATGGAGTAATAGATAATATATTCCTAAATGAAGCCTGCTCTTCAGGCTGTGGATCATTTCTACAGACTTTTGCAGGCATATTAGAATACAAAATAGATGATTTTGCAAAACTAGGACTTCAATCCAAAAGACCTGTGGACCTTGGTTCAAGATGCACAGTCTTTATGAATTCCTCTGTTAAACAGGCTCAAAAGGACGGAGCAAACATTGAAGACATATCAGCAGGGCTTTCTCTAAGCGTAGTTAAAAACGCAATCTACAAGGTAATAAGAGCAGCTTCAGCTGATTCTTTAGGAGAGAATATAGTAGTCCAAGGAGGTACCTTCCACAATGACGTAGTACTAAGGGCCTTCGAAAAGGAAATAGGAAGAAACGTTATTAGACCAAATATTTCAGGAATTATGGGGGCATATGGTGCAGCTCTTCATTCTAAGGAAAATCATAAGACCGAAAGTACTCTAATTACTAATGAAGAACTAAATTACTTCGTCCACGAAGCAAAAGTAATAAATTGCGGATTATGTAATAATAACTGTAAGCTTACAGTAAATAAATTTGACAACAATCGTAAATTCATAGGTGGTAATAGATGTGAAAGACCTATTGCTACTAAGACAAATAAACCTAAGTACAATATCTTTGACTATAAATTATCCTTGCTTCAAACATATAAACCTGTAAAGGGTAAAAGAGGACAGATTGGGATTCCAATGGGACTTAATATGTATGAAATGCTTCCATTCTGGCATACCTTCTTTACAGAGCTTGGATTTGAGGTCATAACATCACCAACATCCAATAGAGATCTTTATTTAAAGGGTCAGCATACTATACCATCGGATACAGTTTGCTTCCCGGCAAAACTAATCCATGGACATATTGACTATCTATTGGAGAAAAAGGTGGAGACCATATTCTATCCATGCTTAACCTATAATATAGATGAAGAGAAGAGTGATAATCATTTTAATTGTCCTGTAGTGGCTTATTATCCTGAGGTAATAAAGGCAAATGTATCAGGGATTGGAAATATAAAATTCATATACGATTACTTAGGAATCCATAGGGCAAAGGACTTTACTAAGAAGATTCATAAGGTGTTGGAAGATAATTTTGGAAAGATTCCATTTAAAGAAGTTAAAAGTGCGGTATCTAACGCCTTTGATGAATATGACTCCTATATGAAGAAGGTAAAGGATATGGGTAAGAACTATATAGACCTAGCTGAAGCCAATGATATGCACATTATAGTTCTAGCAGGAAGGCCGTATCATATAGACCCTGAGGTAAATCATGGAATTGCAAAACTTATAACGGAATTCGGAGTGGCAGTAGTAACAGAGGATTCAGTAAATCACCTTGTTGGTAAATTTCCTATAAATGTGTTGAATCAGTGGACCTACCATGCAAGACTCTATTCAGCAGCAAGATATATTAATACTAAGCCAAATATGGATTTAGTACAGCTAGTATCCTTTGGATGCGGTTTAGATGCCGTAACAACAGATGAGGTTCAGTCTATATTAGAAGATGAAGGAAAGATCTATACTCAGATTAAGATAGATGAGATTACTAATCTCGGTGCAGTAAAGATAAGAATTAGAAGTTTACTAGCAGCCATAGATCAAAGAAGAGAAGAGGTCGTTAGCTATGCCCAATGATATTAAAATAGTTGAATTCACAAAAGAGATGAAAAAGGACTATACCATATTGGTGCCGGATATGCTTCCAATACACTTTGCAATGCTTATGAAGGTCTTTCATGAGTACGGTTACAATATGGAAGTTCTTAAAAACGATAGTCCTAATGTAGTCAATGAAGGCCTTAAGCTAGTACACAATGATACCTGTTACCCAGCCCTATTGGTAATAGGCCAGTTTATGGACGCCTTAAAAAGTGGAAAGTATGATTTAACTAAGGTAGCTCTAATGATCACTCAAACCGGTGGTGGATGTAGGGCATCAAACTACATACATCTATTAAGAAAGGCCTTGAAAAAAGCTGGAATGGACCATATTCCTGTAATAAGCCTGAACTCATCGGGATTAGAAAAGAACTCTGGTTTTAAATACACTCTTCCTATGGCAATAAAATCCGTGGCAGTAGTTGCTTATGGGGATTTATTGATGCTTTTAAACAATCAAGTTAAGCCCTACGAAGTAAATAAGGGTGAAAGTGAAACCTTGGTAAACTTATGGGTTCAAAAATTAAGCGATGAACTCAATCATAATAAGGGATTTACCCTTAAGGCTATGAAAAACAACATCAAAGAGATTACAAAATCCTTTGCAGCTATAAAGATGACAGGAGAGAAGAAGGTAAAGGTAGGAATAGTTGGAGAAATCTATGTAAAATACTCTAGCCTTGGAAACAACGACCTAGAAGACTTCCTCCATGAAGAGGACTGTGAAGTCATGGTACCAGGCCTTATGGGCTTTTTGATGTATTGTGTAGAAAATGGAGTAATAGACTCGACCCTTTACGGGGGAAAGCTTGTAAAGAGTAAGCTCAACAGAGCAGCAAATGACTTCTTGATAAAAATAGAAGATACAATAATAGATGCAATAAAAGAGCATGATGTATTTACAGCGCCTACAGGCTTTAGACACCTAAAAACCCTAGGTGAAAAGGTCATAGGACTGGGAAGCAAAATGGGTGAAGGATGGTTATTACCAGCAGAAATCATGGAGCTAATCCAGCTTGGATATGAAAATGTAATCTGTGCCCAACCTTTTGGCTGTCTTCCTAACCATATAATAGGAAAAGGCCTAATTAGAAAGATTAAGGGGCTCCACGATGATTCCAATATAGTTCCTATAGACTATGATCCAAGTGCCACAAGGGTAAATCAGGAGAACAGAATAAAGCTAATGCTTTCAGTGGCAAAGGAAAAGCTTCAAACGGAAAAAATGCTAGAAGAGCATATGAAGTTTACAGACTTAATAGAGAAAAAACAGCTGAAACTTGCTGTTGAGGAATAATAAAAAAACTTCTTATCATTATCTATGATAAGAAGTTTTTTTGTTGATAGCATAGAAAAAACACAACTAATATGTATAATGAGGTGAGGAGGGATTATTGTGCAAAAGTTACTTATTGTTGATGATAATAAACAAATAACTTCGATATTAGAAGAATATGCCAAAAAGGATGGCTATAATACTATAATTGCCCTGGATGGAGAACAAGCTCTAGACTTATATGAAAAGGAAAAGCCGGATATAATCCTGCTTGATATTATGATGCCTAAAAAAGATGGATTTACCGTATGTCGAGAAATTCGCCGGACTTCCAATATCCCTATTATAATGATTACAGCTCGTGGTGAGGATTTCGAAAGAATTATGGGTCTTGAAATTGGGGCAGATGATTATATAGTAAAACCATTTTCACCGGGAGAAGTTATGGCGCGTATTAAGGCTGTAATGCGTCGTATTGTCCGTGAAGAGACAAATCCCCAGACTTTTACCTATGATAATTTAACCATCTCCCTGGATGATTACTCGGTCTTTATTGGAAATGAAAAGCCTTCATTAACTAAAAAAGAAATTGAAATTCTATGGACCCTTGCCACTGTAAAGAACAAGGTGTTTTCACGTGAAAACCTCTTGGATATTATATGGGGGCAGGATTACTTCGGAGATAGCAGAACGGTAGATAGCCACATCAAGAGGCTAAGATCAAAGCTTGGAGAATACCATCATCCTTCCTGGGATATAAAGACTATCTGGGGTGTTGGCTATAAGTTTGAGGTGTTAGACCATGAAAAAAAGTAAAATTGGCATAAAGCTTAGTATAAACTTTGCTATAGCCCTATTAACCTTTTCGCTTATAATCGGAGGTATATTTCTTTTTCTTTTCAGAAATTATACAGTGGAACTTAATAAGAGTGAACTCTTAAATTATGCAGAGTCCTTGTCTAAGGCACTGAGTGGTGAAGAAAACTATGGAATTGGAAGAGGAAAGGGAGGCAATGGTGCTTATCTTCGATTTATTGTAGATATTGCAGATACCGATGTTTGGCTTGTAGATGAAAATATGGACCTTACCACAGCAGGCAATGGTCAAGGAATGATGAATGGTAAATACAACTTAACTGATCTACCACCAAATGCTGGAGAACTGATTTCAGAAGTTCTGCAAGGAGAAACAGCATTTAGCGAGGGATTTAGTGAAACCCTAACTCAACCAACTCTAACATTGGGTACACCTTTGAAGAATGGAAATGGGCAAATTATTGGGGCTCTGCTGCTTCATTCTCCTATAGAGGGCACTACAAAAGCTATAAGTAATGGACTTTCCATTCTTGTAGCCAGCATTCTATTAGCACTTGCCATAACCTCAATATTATCTATTTTGCTTAATTCTGTTACTCCATAATTTCTTAAATCATGT
>CAZTEN010000013.1:13024-15945 GCA_964612495.1 uncultured Tissierella sp.
TTACAAAGCCTTTAAATAAAATGAAAAACACAGCATTACAACTTTCAAATGGAGATTACACTGCTAAGAGCGGTGTAAATCAAAATGATGAAATAGGAGAATTAGCCAATACTATAGATTTACTTGCAATGCGTTTAGATAGAGCAAGCAAAGAAAGTGAAAAGCTTGAAAAATTACGAAGGGATTTTGTAGCCAATATATCTCATGAGCTTAAAACCCCTATTACCGTTATTAGAGGCTCCTTGGAAGCCTTATATGATAAGGTAGTTGCTGATCCTAAAAAAATTGAAGAATACCAAATCCAAATGCTCAAGGAAGCAAAATTCTTAGAGCGTTTAGTTGGCGATTTATTGGACTTATCAAAACTTCAAAATACTGATTTTATCATAGATAAGACTGATGTCAATATTAATGATGTAATGATGGATGTAATAAGAAGTGGATATCAACTTGCTAAAAAGAAAAATATAAGAATAGATTCAAGTTTGCCCAATGAGTTCATAAGCATCCAAGGAGATTATGGAAGGCTTAGACAGATGTTTTTGATTCTTATGGATAATGCAATTAAGTTCTCTTTCCAAGACGGAGTAGTTGAAATCAAAGTTACAAAGGATGAGGTCTCAATTCGAGACCATGGACCAGGCATAGATGAAGGTCATCTTCCATATATATTTGACCGCTTTTATAAAACTCAAGGTGAGGAAAATAAATCAGGAACCGGACTTGGGCTTGCCATAGCCAAACAGATTGGAGAAAGGCATAGCATTAAATTAACAGCCCAAAATCATCCCCATGGTGGTGCCTTATTTATATGTAAAATACCTTTAAAATGAAAAGAAAAAAACATTATTTCGCCATATTTGTATTGTATATTTAAACTACAGTAGAAAATAAACTACAAATAAAAGAACTTGGAGGTATTAAAATGAAAAACTTTAAAAGATTAGTTACATTAGGAGCAGTAACTTTGGCAATAGGAGCAACTTCCCTAACAGCATTTGCGGCATCCCAATATAGCACACCGGCAGAAGCGCTTGCAGGCATAACAGGGCGTACAGTTGAAAGCCTAGTAGAAGAAAGAAAAGAATCAAACAAAACATATGGAACAATAGCCCAAGAAGAAGGAAAGTTAGATGAATTTAAATTAGAAGTACTGGAAATGAAGAAAGCAAATCTTGCAGCCCAAGTAGACCAAGGAAAAATCACTCAAGATAAAGCAGATGATATCATTGAAAAGCTAGAAGAAAATCAAGCTAATTGCGATGGTACAGGCAGGGCACAAGTTGGACGAAAACTTGGTGCAAAATTCGGATCCAATGGAGAAGGACTTGGAAATGGTGGAGAAAATAGAGGAAATGGCCAAGCTAGAGGTCAAGGCAGCGGACGTGGAATGGGTATGGGCGGTATGAGATTACAAGATGGATCTTGTTTAGTAGATGATAATAAATAATGTAAAAATTAAAGTGGTACTTATCCGGATTAATCCGGATAAGTACCACTTTTAATGTGCGCCCAGCATGGTGCATCCTTGATTTCCACCGTCACAGATTATACCACTTATAGAGGATGCCATATTATTAATAGCATTGGTCATATGGTCTATGGTCCCATCCTTTAGAAAAACGAGACCACAAGCCATTCCTGTACCTGCAGCTATGGCGCAGCCGCAGGATGCTGACAAGCGACCTGAATACTCCTTTATATACATAGTAACCAAGTAACTTAGGGCAGTTGCCCTTAGAAGCTTTTCTTCGGACAAGTTATTTATTTTGTAAACAGCATATAAGGGCATAGTAGCGATAATACCATGAGCCCCGGAGCCTGTTATGCTCATGGCAGGTTTATCCAAACCGATTACCCTAGCTTCAATTGTTGCATTGCATAGGAGTTGTGCAGTTTTAAGCTCATCCTTAGAGATGATTTCTCCATTATTTAACTTAAGTAGATGTTTTGCAAATGTAGTTCTGGGACTTGACAAGCCTTCATTAAAAAGGTCTAAATTCATATCAAATGCTTGGCCAATAAAGTCTAGTTCTCCTATGTTTACATTTGAAATATAATTATATAAGTCTTCTAATCTATAATTATGAATCATGTGACCTTCTTCTGGCTTAGAGGCTTGGCCCTGCAAATGAATCTCCTTATTAAATGTAATAACGTCATTTACCACAATCTTTGTAATATTGGTATGACTGTCCCTAATAGTTACTATGGCTTTATCACTTAAGGCTAAAACAGTAGCTTCAATGAAGATGTCTGATGAAATAGAACTTAAATCTACACTTACCTTGCCTTCATCTATAAGCCTTTTAGCCTTTATATTATCATCAGGAGTCACATCTTGAAGAGATTCAAGACCCTTATTAGGGTCTCCTGCAAGAGCCCCAAGAGCAGCCGCATATAAATTCCCAACTTCTAAAGAATTAGGAATACCACAAGTAAATGCGTTCTTAAACATTCCGGAATTCATTGACACATGGATTCTTTCCACCTCACCCTTTGTATATGAGCGGGCTTTAGCTACAGCAAAGGCTATGGCACCCGTTTCCGTAACTCCTAGTGCAGGTTTCATATCTTCTTTTATTAGAAGTGTTAAATTATCCATTGAATCTCCCCCTTGTACTACGGATATTTTATTATAATCATATTAATTTTATTTAAATCATATCATAAATTAAGATAAATTTATAATAAAATTAAGGCAATCGAAAGCATTTAAAGAAAATATAGTTTTTTCTAATATTAGATAATAAACAATTGACAAGCATTAGAAAATTTGGTACCTTAGATTAGGATTGTCGACAAAGATTGTCAATTATTAGACGATGGGGGATATTATGAATAATAATCAAAAACAAGAAGTAAAAGTATTAAACTGTGATCCATCTGCAATTGGCTTATTCGGACTTGCAATGGTTACA
>CAZTEN010000014.1:0-4790 GCA_964612495.1 uncultured Tissierella sp.
GAATGAAGTTATGATTACTCAACTTAATATAGCCCCTTAAAAATTATTGGAAAAGTTTGTATCTCCAGATACATACTTTTCTCATAGGTGGAAAAGTTTGTATGTACAGATACATACTTTTCCAAGGTCGGGAAAAGTTTGTATCTCCAGATACATAAATTGGGTCTGTATTAATATATTAAACATTATATAATATATTAAACATATAAAAGATAATAAACAGATAATTTTTTCACCTATATTATTATACTGAATGAATTATCAAATAATTAAAAAAATAAAAAATTATTTAAAAAAATTTTCAAAAAAAGTTGTTATTTTAAAATTTATTTCGTATAATAATATACAGACATATTATTTAGATATTAGGGAGGAATTGAAATGGGTGCAGTTGTAGCTTTTAAAACTTACAACAATATTGAAGAAAGCAATAATTTTATAAAAAGGTTTCTAGAAAGATATAATTCTAAAGATACAGCAATAGCTTATGTAAGGATACTTAAACATTTCTTTAGAGTAAGTGATGTATATCTTATTACCTTAGATGATATAGCAAGTATTACATTAAACGATGCAGAAGATTATATTAAAGAAATCAGTAAAGAATATGCAACCAGAAGTGTAAAACAAACAATAGGATGTTTAAGAGCATTTTATAATCAAGCCGTCAAAAAGAATATAGTTAAAGTTAATCATTTTGCAGATAATGAAATTAAAGAATTGGTTAAATTGAATTGTACTAAAACAGAAAATACCAATGGAAGAGCATTAACTGAAGAAGAGATAATTCATTTATATGAAACAATAAAAAACTATCCTGCTAACACAGAACGTAAAAGAATGGATTTAAAAAGAGATGAATTATTATTTAAGTTTATGTTCAGAACGGGGTTAAGAGAATCAGAGGTAGTTGGTTTTACAATGGATAATATATTGTATCACTCCAGAACCGATAAACATTTTATTAAAATAAATGGAAAAGGGAACAAAGAAAGAATCATTCAGCTTACAGACGATATGTATAATGAATTAATTGAATGGAATAAGATTAATGAAAATGATACAGTATTTGGATTTAAGACTTTAAATAATATTAATAAATTAATGGATAAATGGGGTGAAAGAAGTGGATTGGGACATTTAACACCACATGATACTAGAAGAACATTTGCAACAAATCTATGGAAGAAAGGAATTGATATATATAAGCTACAAAAGATTTTAGGACACGAATCAATTAAAACAACTGAAATATATATTCAAGATAATATATATAAATATGAACAGGATTTAGATGGATATATTACTTGGTAAACGAATTATAGTGAGTAAAATGAAAGGAGGATAACATGAGGAAATCAACTGGATACTATGATAAAAATGGTGAAACTATTTACGGAAAAGCAGTTGATATAAATGAAAACGGAAACCTAGTAGTAAAGACTAGAGACGGAAAAACTGAAATCCTTAATTCAGGAGAAATCAGTATTAAGTGGGACAGATAACCTGTCCCTATTGTCTCACTTATTATTTTAACTTATTTATCTCTTTAGGTATATGGTTTAAGGCCTTAGATCCGGCTCTGAAGTTGTAAAGTTGGGCCCTGTCGGTAAGATTTAATATCATCTGGATAAGGTCAGAGCCAAACATTCTTATACTACCTTTGGCACAGTTTCTTTCCCCAAAGCTTTTAACATCATCAATTCTTACATTTTTTCCTATGAACATTATAGGAACCGGCTCACCTGAGTGAATAAGGGTTCCGGAGCTTGGAGTAGAGTGGTCACCGGTAACTATAAGGAGAATATCCCCCCTTAATGCACTATCTACAAGGGCTTTAATCTCTCCGTCGATTCTTTCCAAAACCTTAACCTTATTTAATGGATTCTTAGTATGAGCAGCTTCATCCGTATCTTTAGTATGGAGATGTACAAACTCATAATCGCTATTTAATGCAATCTCAACTCCATTTTCAAATCCTTTATAACGTATAAAATCCATACCCAATAGGGTAGCAATTCCCCTCATTAATAATCCATTTGCCACTATTGCTGAATTAAGTCCATGTTTTTCCTTGAAGGTTGGCAAATTAGGTTTCTTACCAGCCCATTTAGTCAATAGAAAGTTGGCTGGATTTTTACCTTCTGCTATTCTACTTAAATTGATTGGATGGTTTTTTAACCTTTCATATACTTCAAATAAGTATTTATTCATAGTATTAGCTGTATAATTTGCATTTTCTGAATTTGTTTCAAAGGCTTCTACTTTCATGACATAGCTATTATCATAAAATGGGTCGCTATCCGATAACTCAGGGCTTACTTTATCTCCTTCAAGTTTCAAAATACCATGAACATCTATAGACTGCTTCCATTCAAATTCAATACCATCTAAAAAATCCGGAAGTACTTTCATAAGCCCAATTACCTCTTCATCAGATAAGTTGCTTACCCATCTTTCCTTAATGGATATTCCATCTTCCTCCTCAACATAAGCCCATGATGTACATAGATAAGCTGCCTTTTCCTTAAGCTCAAAACTTCTGGTTAAAGCATTTATAATTCCACGTCCCGGAAATTCATCTATAGGATAGCCAAATAAGAGAAAATGAGCAACTTCGGTTCCAAGGGGGAGACCTTGCTTATACGGTATCATAATACCTGTTTCAGCATGTTCACAAAGCTTATCTAAATTGGGTGTAACTGCGGCCTCCAATGGTGTTTTCCCACCTAATACATCATGTGGCCTATCGCCAAGCCCATCTAGAATCATTAGAACGGTCTTCAAAATATTTCACCTCTATCTTTAATTGCCTTAATCATTACTTCTCTATTGGCATTTTCATCCTTAATTAATTCTTCACCTATGACAGTACAAACAGGATAGAGGTATCCATCAAGGTATTTTTGAACTCTTTCTTTGTTGTAGTAAACTGAGCCGTCAGGGCTTTGATAATTACCGCTAAATGCACAACTTTGATGTGCCTTTCCTTCTTCCCAGTCCCAACCTATTAGATCTTTAATCTCATTTCCATCTTTCATATATCTTATTGGCATTATAAGCTCAACATCGAAATATTTAGCAATTTTAATATATGAATCCAAGGCTTCAGCCGTTTGATTTAATTTTATTCGGCCGTCATGACTTTCTCTTTCTCCTGAGATTATTTTAGATCCAAGTTTTAAAGCTATTGGAACACGCAGTAAATGAAAATATGCATGGCAACCTATACATGGAGTATAGAAACCGAAACTCTTAACATTAAAGTCCAGAAATCGACCATTTATTATACCCCATAAATCCGGGTTGCTATAGTACATAAGAGGGTAGATTTTCTTCTTATCTCCATATAATTTTTGAATCCTTATTAACATTTGCTCGTAATTGGATTTTAATATTTCAAAATCCCCATATTCCGTTGGTGCATAGGATGCGATAGGCAATATATTGATGATTGTATCATCTTCCAATGCCTTTATTATTGCAGCAACGCTATCTCTTCCAGCAAACTCACCTATTACTGTATCTTTCGGTAGGTCTTTAATCATGTTAAACATTATAATTCCCCCCTTTTATTGCCAAGATTATACCATATTTAGACAATAAAGAACATTAGTAATTAATAGCAAGGTATTATTATATTAAATACATATAATATTAATATAATATTTTCTAATACTTAAAGAGAATTTCATTTCTATAGTAGATTACCATGCCAATGGGTAAGTGGATAAAAAGACAAATTTGTTAAATACACTTAATTTCTGTATTTTATCTGTTATAATAATATATTATGACTAGTTAATAGGATATGATTTGTCCTATTAATCTAAAAATGGGGTGAATAGAATGCAAGTTAGAAAAGCTATAATACCTGCAGCTGGTCTTGGGACTAGGTTTTTACCTGCAACTAAGGCTCAACCTAAAGAAATGCTGCCAATAGTAGATAAGCCTACACTACAATACATAATTGAGGAAGCGGTGGAATCAGGTATTGAGGAGATTCTTATAATTACAGGAAGAAATAAGAAGAGCATCGAGGACCATTTCGATAAATCAGTTGAGCTGGAGTTAGAGTTGGAGAAAGCGGGAAAGACCGAGCTTTTAGATGAAGTAAGGAAAATATCGGATATGGTAAATATCCATTATATAAGGCAAAAGGAACCAAAGGGACTTGGACATGCCATATATTGTGCTAAGAGTTTTATTGGAAATGAACCCTTTGCAGTCCTATTAGGGGATGATATTGTATACTATGAAAAGCCTTGCTTAAAGCAGATGATAGAAGTATATGATGAATATAAGACAACAATCCTTGGAGTTCAAGAAGTTCCTACTGAAGATGTGAATAAATACGGAATTGTAGATGCAAAGTTAATAGAGGATAGAATTTATAAGGTGAAGGGTCTTGTAGAAAAGCCATCTATAGATAGTGCCCCTTCAAATATTGCTATATTAGGTAGATATATAATCAATCCTGCAATATTTGAAATTCTTGAGCATACTCAGCCTGGAAAGGGTGGAGAGATTCAGCTAACAGATGGATTAAAGACCTTATCTCAAAAAGAAGCAATGTATGCATATAATTTTGTTGGTAAAAGATATGATGTAGGTGACAAGATTGGATTTTTAAAGGCTACAGTTGAATTCGCCTTAAGAAGGGATGATTTAAAAGAAGGATTTATGGATTATCTTAAGGAGATTGTAGCAAAGTGATGTACGTTAGTGGGTTGATATGATGAATTTTATTAAAGATTTCTTAAAAGGCTTAATAATAGGAATGGGAGGGG
>CAZTEN010000014.1:4824-8116 GCA_964612495.1 uncultured Tissierella sp.
CTTTGCAGTTATGCTAGGTGTATATACAAAGCTTACAGAATCACTTGCAAATATTTACCATGATTTTAAAAGAAAGGTGTTAACCCTTTTTCCCTTGGGATTGGGTATTGGTGCCGGATTTCTTTTATTTAGCAGAGTTATGGAATACCTATTCCAATATCATGAGTTTAATATAACCTTATTATTTATAGGATTGATGCTGGGTACTATGTCTACTGTAATTAAGGAGGCTAATAAAAAGGGATTTAAGAGAAAATATTTAGTACCGTGTATATTAGCGTTTTCAATAACTATACTGTTTATGATTCTTGAAAACAAGAATTTAATAAATGTAATTCCTGATAAGGAACCTGGTCTCATTGCCTTTATTATTTACGGAGTAATTATTGGTTTTGGTACTATTGTCCCCGGCATTAGTTCATCCTTTATTCTTATATACATTGGAGCCTATAAGATCATAATTGAGGCAGTGTCAAACTTCAACTTAAATGTAATTGTACCTGTGGGTATAAGTGCTCTACTAAGTATTCTTTTATTTGCAAAATTTATTAATTATATGTTTAGTAGATTCTATGGTTATACCTATTATGCCGTAATAGGTTTTGTATCCGGCTCAATTCTTACCATATTACCAATACCAAGTTATATGGGAGAGTTGCTTTTAGGAGTTTTGATTTGTATCCTTGGTTATATAGCATCTTATAGTTTAAGTAAAATAGGTAAAAAATAATATAAACTCCCTAAAGGATTATAGTCTTATAGGGAGTTTATATTTAGTTGAATACTGGGGTAAACTATGATTTAATAAAGTTAACAATTCTACCATAAATAACGAGGTAAACATGTCTCCGCTTCTTTAAGCGGTCGGGTACCATTTTCGTTAACAGGTGGTGTGATGAAATTGCTATACAATTGCTTCTGATACTTAAATGGAGGATTTTATGAATAAGTTATTAATCCTAATTCTTGTAATAGGTATTTTTATAAGTGGATGTGCATCCACAAATTCACCAGTTAAAGAGGATTCTCCAATTATAGAGAAACCGGTACCTATTACTGAGAAATCTGAGGTTGATTCCAGTGAAGAAATGGTTAAATCCATGACCTTAGAGGAGAAGATTGGGCAGCTTTTAATAGTTGGATTAGATGGTGCAGAAATAAGTCAAAATGATATCCATAATATAAGGGAAAACAAGGTTGGAGGGTTTATTTTTTTCTCTAGAAATATAGGAGATAAGAATCAACTTTTAGAACTGATAAGAAATTTAAATGATGAGAATATGAATAATAAAATCCCTCTGTTTTTCTCTACTGATGAGGAGGGTGGAATTGTTAGCAGGTTATCTCCTATTGTAAATAACTTAAGAAATCCATCATGGCTTGGAAAAGTAGATGATGAGGAACTTTCTCTTAAATATGGAGAGAATCTTGGTCTTAAACTTTCTAGTTTTGGATTTAATCTGGACTTTGCACCCATTTTGGATATAGACTCCAATCCTTTGAATCCTGTTATAGGCAACAGGGCATATGGAAAGAGTCCCTTGTCTGTTTCAGCCCATGGACTTGCCGTTATGGAAGGGATAAAATCCAAAGGCATCATTCCTAGTGCCAAACATTTTCCGGGGCACGGAGATACCTCTGTTGATTCCCATGTTGACTTACCCCTAGTTCATAAATCTAAAGAAGAACTTAAGAAAAATGACCTTATTCCATTTAAAAATGCTATAGATAAGGGTCTTGATATGATTATGGTAGCCCATATTCTATATCCCCAAATAGATAGAGATAATCCATCTACTATGAGTAAAATAATAATTGAAGATATATTGCGTAAAGAGTTAGGGTTTGAGGGAGTAGTCATATCCGATGATATGACTATGGGAGCAATTATAAATAACTATAGGATTGAAGAAGCTGCCTTTAGTTTTCTAAAAGCTGGAGGAGATATTATACTAATATGCCATGGAGAAGAAAAGCCTGGTCTAGTCTTGGATAGGATTAAGCTGGGGATAGATAATAATCAGATTTCTATGGAAGAAATAGATAAAAAAGTATATAGGGTTTTAAGACTTAAAGATAAATATAAGATAGAATATAGAGATATAAATGATGTAGATATTGAAAAGATAAATGAAGATGCTAAAGAGATAAATAATAAATTAAGGTAGGGTTGCCTTGTGAAAAAAGCTATTGGTATTGATTTAGGCGGAACAAGTATTAATGGTGGAATTGTAGATGAAAAGGGTGAAATAATTTCAAAATTTGAGCATGAAACTGGAAAAAATGTTGCTTCCTATGAGGTATTAAGAAGAATTACTCTAGTAATCCGAGAGCTCTTAAATCATCATAGTGACATAGAAGTTATTGGTATAGGTTCACCGGGATTCATCGATTCTGTAAAGGGCAGGGTTCTAGTGCATGGAGGTAATATCGCACACTGGGCTGGTACTGATATAAAGGGATTTTTAGAAAAAGAGTTTACAAATAGAAAAATTTATGTAGAAAATGATGCTAATGTAGCAGGTGTATGTGAGGCTTGGTATGGGGCAGGTAAGGACTTCCAAAGCTTTATTATGATAACTTTAGGGACAGGCCTTGGCGGTTGTATTTATACCAAAGAACAAGGAATATGGCATGGGCATAATTTTCAAGGTGCTGAACTTGGACATGCCATTTTATATCCTAATGGGAAATTATGTACCTGTGGTCAAAAGGGATGTGTAGAGAGATATGTATCAGGTACGGCTGTTGAAATCATGTATTATGAAGAGACTAATCAGATTAAATCAAGTAAAGAGATTTTTAAGCTATATGAAGAAGATGAAAATGCAAAGAAGGTTATTCATGAGTTCGCTGATAATCTAGCTATTTATATAGCAAGCATCAAGAATATTTTTGATCCTGAGGGTATAATCATCGGTGGAGGGCTTATAAATGCTCGTGATTATTGGTGGGATAGAATGATTAACTCTTACAATGACTATGTGAACAACCCTGTGGGAATGAAAATAGTTCCTGCTGATTATCTTAACGATGCAGGGATAATAGGTGCTGCAAAGATTGCTTTTGATAATATGAAAAGGGTGTAATTATGAGGGATAGAAAGATTTATTTAGGACCTTTTAATAATGGAAATAAGGAAATATTGAAGGATAAGGCTTATTCATATCTAGAGAAAAACAAGGGAGATAGGTTCTACTATATTCTTCCTAATAGTCAGCTTTTGAAGAAGTATAGAAGGGAGTTTATAAAGGAGGTGGGCTCTGCCTTTGAGCTAAACCTTTATACCTTT
>CAZTEN010000014.1:8126-15796 GCA_964612495.1 uncultured Tissierella sp.
GAAAGACTGTTAATGACCCCATGAAAGGTCTAATTATTAGAAAGGTATTAAAAAAATTAGACCAAAGACATGAGCTTGAATATTATAAGGATTTTACAGAGATGAATGGCTTTATTAAAAGCTGTATAGAAATTATTAGGGAGATTAAGAGATCCCTTATCTTACCTGAAGATTATTTAAAGAGATGTCCTAAAGATAAGTTTTATAGTGAAATTGGATTAATATACAAGGAATACGAAAAGGAGATGGACTCCAATTATCTTACGGATAGGGAGAATGATTATTTAAAATATCTTAAGATACTAGATGAAAAAAATTCTTATATGAAGAATTTAGATTTCGTCATAATAGATGAATTCTATGATTTCAGACCTGTGGAGTTGGAAATAATCAAAGAACTCTCTAAGAAAGATATAGATCTCTATATTAATATGCCATTTGGAGATGTAATTAACAATAGGATTTTGAAGAAAACCCTTGATATGCTTAAAGATATGGACTTTCAAAGTGAAATTGTAAGTAAGGATAGTAAAAATGTCTTTGAAACACTTGCAGAAAGACTTTTTTCCAACAGTGATGAAAAGTTGGATTTCATTGATAGAATTGAGCTAATTAAGAGTCCATCTGCCTATTTGGAGCTTAAGAAGCTCTTTCGGGAGATAAAGAAAAATCTGGTACAAGGAATCAATATGGAAGATATGGGACTTGTCTTGTTGAACAATAGCTATTTAAAAAGTCTTGAGCGGGTAGCAATGGAGGAGGAGATTCCCCTTAAAAGCGGAAATGCAAGACAGCTGATGGAGTTAGCTATGATAAAGGAATTTTGCAACCTTATAAAGACTAGGATTTCTACATCTAAGGCCAATATATTAAATAGAGTAAAATCTATCTACTTCCCTATTTGTAGTATGGAGAATAAGGAGGAGATGGAATATATCTTAAGAAAACTGGACTTTAATGATTTAGATAAACTTGAAGAAATCCTTAAAGGAAATATGGAAATAAGCATTTCAGAAAGATATCTACCTATACTATTCCAAATAATAGATCTATTAAAAGAAGAAATTAATTCTATTCCAAGGGAAGGAGATGTAAAGGCCTACAATGAATATTTTCTTAGTCTTCTAGATAAGTACCATATAGAGGGACTGGTTGTTGAAAGATTTAAAGGGGATGAAGAAGTCTTTAACCGGGATTTAAATACTCTGGAGATGCTAAGGGCTATACTTCATAAGATAGATGAAATTGCCCTAATTCAAGACTATATGACTATAGAGGATTATTTCTTGGTCTTAGAGGACTATCTTTCAAATGAATCTATTCTGGAATCCGATCTTAATCTGAACGGACTTCAAGTGCTTAGTCCAA
This sequence comes from uncultured Tissierella sp., assembly GCA_964612495.1. GTDB lineage: Bacteria > Bacillota > Clostridia > Tissierellales > Tissierellaceae > Tissierella_B. The sequence goes on from CAZTEN010000014.1 coordinate 9,495, forward strand.
TAAATATTAGAGGTCTTTCCTTTAAGAAAATATTCATCCCAGGTCTTTCTCAAGAGGAATACCCAAGATTAGATAATAGCAACTTTTTCCTAAAGGATGATAACTGTGGTGTTTTGAAGAGTATGGGTATAGATTTAAAAGATTATCATGAACGATTTTCCAATGAAGCCTTAAAGTTTTCCACAATAATATCCTCCTGTTCTGAAAATCTATACTTGTCATATAACGAGAATTCCCTGGAAGAGGGAAAGAATATACCTTCCATGTTTATAGATGAAATTCTGTCTAGGATAAATGGGGATAAGATGGAGGAAAAATTAAGACTAGTAAATCTTGAGGTAGATTATTTGATTGGCTCTAATATTGAGGATTCAACTTGTGAAAAGGACTTTAGCACATCCCTCCTATATAAATATTATAGAAATGAGCTAGAGGAAAAATATATAGAATTCCATGAAGAAAAATATCCGGAGAAGCTTGAAAAGATTAATTCCATGGCTAAACTAGCCCTTATGAGGTCATCTGGTGAATTTAACTCCTATAGTGGCAAGCTGTCCTATGAAGGAATAAAGGATATAATTAAAGACGATTTAGCTCAAAATGTATATTCCATCTCTTATTTAGAAGCTTATTCAAAATGTCCTTATTATTTCCTTTTAAATAAGTATTTTAATGTTGAGGAGATGGGTAGAGAAGTTGAAAGATATAGTCCCCTAGATGTTGGGTCTATTTATCACTATGTTTTAAATGACTATTATAGGAAGTATAAGTTAAGTATGGAGAATATCTCTGAATTGAATGTAGAGGAAACCCTTGAAAGTCTAAAGTCACTAGTATATAAATATGCCACCATGGAAGGTTTTAAAAAAGAGGATGAGAAGGACCTTCTTTTGATTGAAAATATATACCTAAGACTTTTCGGATTGATTAAATCTGATATGGATCGACTAAAGAAATCCGATGGCATCCTTCCTTGGGAATTTGAAGTTGAGTTTGGGAAAGATGAGGATTTCGAAATTGAATATAATGAGAAAAAAGTTAGGCTTAGAGGTATAATTGATAGAATAGATAGACTTAAAGGTAATAAATTTATGGTCCTGGATTATAAATCCTCTTCTTTTGGGAAACAAGATATAACAAGGATAGCAGAGGGTTTAAGCCTTCAGCTTCCGGTATATATAATGTCTCAGAAGGAAAAAAACATAGTTGCTGGATCATACCTAACTATTTCAGATGGAGACTTCTTTGTGTCCATGGGAATACTTGGGGAGGCAGATTTTATTACGAAAAGGCAAAAAGGTGCCGTGGATACTATACAGTGGGATGAACTTTTAACTAGTACTAAGGTCAAGATAATCGAAATAGTTGAACTCATTCACCAAGGAGATTTCTCCATTAATCCAAAAGACTGCTCTCCTTATTGTTTATACAAGGACATATGCAGGTATGAAAAGGTACTGGAGGTTGAATAATGGAATTACAATATGATCCCCAAAGGGATGCCATAGAGACTATAGATTGTAATATAGCTGTAAATGCCGGAGCTGGTACAGGAAAGACTAAGGTTTTAACAGAGCGATTTGTCTACATTCTAGACCATGGAAATCTAGAAGCGGGAAAGGAAGTTGAATCAATAGTAGCTATTACATTTACTAAGAAGGCAACTCAAGAGATGGTGGACAGGATTAGAAAAGAACTAAGAATGAATTTCCATAGAGGTGAAAAATGGACAAGATTCTATAGGGATATGGAAAAATCCAATATATCAACTATTCACTCCTTTTGTGGAAAGATATTAAGAGAGAATCCCATAGAGGGAAAAATTGATCCCCTATTTATAGTTTTAGATGAATCTATATCGGCAAACTTACTTAATGAAAGTATTGGCGAAGCAATAGATTTATCCCTTAAGGATGAGAATTTTTTTGAGTTTTTATTAAAACTAAGGGAATATAGGACTGAAAGCCTTAAAAAGGATATTAGAGAAGTATATAACTTAGTAAGAACCGTTGGAATCTCCTTTAGAGATGTAAAGACACTGACCACGGATTTTCTAGAAAACTTGAAAATAGAAGATGAAGATATTAAGACTATAAAGGATAGCATAATTTATCTGCAAGGAAGGCTAACTAAGGCGAGTAATATTGTGAAGCTAAAGGAAGACCAATTATGGATTTCATTTCTGGAAGACTCCACAAAGGATGATGAGTTATTTGATGTTTTGGACTATATTAAGTCCAAAATCGGTAAGCCAACAAAGGAAACCGATACAGTTGAAAGACTAAAGGAAGCCTTAGATAGAGTCCTTATTTGTAAGGAAAAGAATTATGGGTGGATGTATTTAAGTATTCTAGACCTTCTGATTTTAGTCGATGATTTATATAATGAGAAAAAGAGAGCTGAGGGCGGTCTAGATTATGATGATTTACAGATAAAGGTTTTAAGCCTTTTAGATGATGATAGGGTAAGAGAAAAGTATCAGGAAAGATATAGATATATAATGATAGATGAGTTTCAGGATACCAATGAGCTTCAGAAGAAGATTTTCTATAAGCTTTGTAGTAGTAAAAGCCCTTTGGATATGAATAATTTATTTGTGGTAGGAGACCCTAAACAATCCATCTATGCATTTAGAGGGGCTGATATTGGAGTTTTCTATGATGTTATAAAGGATATTGAAAAGACCACTGGTAAAAAAGCTATAACCCTTTCTAAGAACTATAGGTCTGTAGATACTGTTCTTGATTTTATTAATGAGGTATTTGGTCAACTTATGGAAGGTAGATATGATAGTCTAACTCCTGTTAAAGAATCCCAGAATCTATTGGATGTTGAAGTTCTTGAGGAAAATGGATTAGAGGGAAACAGTGAAGAAACTATACTATTTGAAGCTGATTTAATCGCTCGTCGTATTAGAGAGCTTGTGGAAAATGGTACTTATACCTATAAAGATTTTGCGCTTCTCTTTAGAGCTACCACAAGAAATTTTTATTATGAAGAAGCTTTAAAAAACTATAGCATTCCTTACTTCAATTCCTCTAGCAGACAGTTTTTTAAACGGCAGGAGATTTTGGATATAATCAATGCTCTTAAGCTAATCAGCAATCCCTATGACTTAGTTTCATCAATCGGATTTCTTAGAGGTCCCATGGCATGTTTATCAGACAATACAATTTTTATATGCCTTAAAAATTTGAAATCCAACCTTTTTAATACTATAAAGGAGTATTTTGAAAGTCCGACATTTATTATTTCTGATGATGAAGAAAAAAAGTTAAAAACTGCCTATGAACTTCTAGAGCATATGTATGAAATCAAGGATATACTCTCTACGGATAGAATCCTTGAAAAACTTCTAGAAAAAACTAACTTTATTGAAGGTCATCTATTGATGAACAAGGGAAAGCAGGCTCTTGCTAATATATATAAATTTCAAGATATGGTCCTTAAATTTCAAATGAATTCTACTAAGTCTTTAGGAGACTTTATAGATTATGTAGAATTAAAAAAGGATGAAGCTGAATCCGAAGGTGTAATAGAATCCGAGGATGCAGATGTGGTAAAGCTCTTGACTATTCACAAATCCAAAGGACTTCAGTTTCCCGTAGTGATTATTCCTGAGATGAGTAAGGATATAAGAAGCTTTTATCCAAGATTTCTCTTTAGCAAGGATATTGGAATTGGATTGAAAATAGATGATATAAGAGGAAAATATGACCTTATAAAAAACGAGTTGGATGAAAGGGATCTAGAGGAAAGAAAAAGGTTATTATATGTAGCTATGACCAGGGCAAAGAATTTACTAATACTTGGGAATCAAGGGAAGGATAGGGGATTTAAGTCCATGATTAAGGACTTTTTGAATCCGGATAAATTCAGGTTGATAAAGAATGTGGAAATAAATAAGGAGACTAATAATTCGGTAAAGTTAGTAGAATTAAATTCCAAAAAAAATCTAATAAAGAGTGAAGATATCCTTCCTTTAATGAGCTTACCCAAAATACCTAATAGGAAATTCGAAAGATATAGCATAAGCCAATTCTTAAGTTATAAGAGTTGTCCTAGAGCTTTTTATTATGATTATTATAAAATGCTACAATATAGTATAAATACTTCAGACGGTGAAGGAGGTAAAATTAACTTAAAGGACGATGAACCTGTAGAGGTTATTACAAAGGATAAAATCATTACGGCTATGGATAAGGGAAATATCATACACAAGTTTTGTCAATACTATAGGTCCGGTATGGACAGTGATGTCATAGTTGAGGATATTGTTAGGTCCTTTGGAATCCAGTTCAATGAAGAGGTAAAGATTGAATTACAACCTTGTGTAGATAATTTTATTGAGTATGAAAAAAATGGAGAATTTCATGATATATATAGAGAGAAGCCATTTCATTTAAGCCTTGGCAATAACTATATAACAGGTGTAATAGATAGGATAAATATAAATAAGGATAGAATTGAAATAGTGGACTTCAAGACTAATAGGCTTGTTAATAAAGTAGAACTTATAGAGTATTATGAGCCTCAACTTGGACTTTACTCCTATGCAGTTGAAAAAATCCTTAAAAAGAAAGTTGATTCTATCAGTCTATTGTTTCTCCAAACAGGGGAAAATGTAAAGGTGACTATTACTCCTGAAAGGAGAGCAATGATTATTGGGGAAATTCTTGAGTTTATGGATTTTGTAGATAATAATAGCAATATAGGGGAATATAGACAATCTAAGGCCTGCAATCAGTATTGCAGACATTTAGACCTATGTAAATTGAGAGAAATAGGTGGGGTTTAATACACCTATTTCTCTCTTAATGTACTCACTAAAAAAACACCTAAGGCTGAAGATATAAGTCCTATTCCAACTGCAAGATAGTAACCACCTAGAGAATATATAAAAGATCCTACAAAGGAGTAGAAAGTCACTGTTAAGGCATTTGTTGTATAGAAGAGGTTCATAAAGGTTCCTCTGTTTTGAGGAGATACTTCTGTTGCAAAGGTTTGATATGCAGTCCAACCTCCATCTAGTCCTAAGGCAAATATGGCTACAAATATGGAAACAATTATTGGACTATTAAAGTAAGGCAAAGGTATCTGTGCGAAAATCATAAATATGAAAAATATTCTGGCAATCTTAAGTTTCCCAAATCTATCAGCTAATAAGGAGGCTAGCAAAATCCCGGATATAGTACCTATGGCAGCTATAGTATATGCATATCCTATCTGAACCTGTGTTAACTGAAACTTCTCTGCTAAAAATATTCCTAGGAAGGATAAGGTCAAAGTTGGTGCAGAAGATATGAAGAATATGGATCCAAATATCTTCTTGTTTTTTGAATCCTTTAGAAGTCTAATAAATCCATCTATATCCAGTTTGCTATGCTCATTTATCTCTGTTTCCGGAAGCTTTAGAAGGAGAATAAATGCAATAATACCCAGGGCTACAAATGGTAAATATACGCTTGAAAGGTTGTTGAACCTTGATATTAGTGAGGTAGCATATAGTGGTGTGAATACTGTAGCTATTCCAAAGGCTGTTCTAAGTATTCCTGAAGCCTTTCCTCTATTTTCGTATTTAATAAATTCCGATATATATGAAAGGTTTGTCCCACTTAAGGTATAGTAACCTAGACCTATGAAGATTCTGCTAAAGGCAAATAATATAGGGGTTTTCGAAAAACTAGCTAAGAGGCTTCCAAAAATAAAAAAGAGCAATGCAATATTTAGTATTTTCTTTTTTCCAAATCTGTCTGCTAATATACCCAGATAAGGTACAAATATCCCAACTGCAGAAAATCCAAGGTTAAAAAGTACAACCATATTGGGTTTAATGTGAAAATAAGCGGATAAAAAAGGTGCTATAGAGCCAATCATGTTCATTTCAATTGCAATGATGAATTGTATGATAAAAGTTGTTATGTATATAAGTATCTGATTCATTTTTCCTCCTAGTAGTGTAAATGTTCTTTATCATTTGAAAAATCCAATCTTCTATTATATAATTGGGTGAGTATATCCTAATAACCAACTCGCCCATATCCTTGCAATGGTTTGTGGTAAATTCAGCTAAGGAGTGATGCTATGTTAAAAAGATTTATCTCATATTATGGACCACATAAGAAACTCTTCTTTTTAGATATGTTTTTTGCTTTTTTGATGTCCATATTAGATTTGATTTTTCCAATATTTTCAAGGTATATGATCAATGATATTATACCAAATGGAAGAATGAATATTCTAGTTAAAATGACCATAATTATGATATTATTCTTTATTATAAAATATATAAGTAACTATAT
>CAZTEN010000015.1:0-3285 GCA_964612495.1 uncultured Tissierella sp.
ACTTTCCTATAATGGGGATAAAGAAGAAACTATAATAATCATGTTCAATATAGCATCTATTTATGAAGAAATAGATGAATACCAGAAGGCTAAGATGGTATATATGGGAATCCTAGATATAGATCCAAATAGCTTTGATGCTTTATATAATTTAGCCACCCTTTATGATGAAGAGGGCTTAAGAGAAGAGGCATTAAAGTATTTCATAATGGCTTCAAAGGTAAATCCAAATGATTATATATGCCTGAACAATATTGGCTCCATTTATGAGGAGTTGGATGAGTATGAAGAAGCCTTTTATTATATTAAATGGAGTATCGATTTAAGAAATGACTTCTATAAATCCCTCTTTAATATGGGAGTGGTTTATAAGAAAATGGGTAATCATAAAGAGTCAATTGAATACTATAATAAGGCAAAGGAAATCAATCCAAATTATCCTAATATATATTTAAACCTTTCAGCTATTTATATAGAGGATCAGGATTTTCGTTCATCCATTGAAATTTTGAATGAGGGAATTGAAAACAATCCGGATGCACATAATCTATATTATAATAGAGCATGCTCTTATACAAAGCTTAATAATAAGGAAATGGTACTTAAAGATATGAGATTATCTCTCAAGCTTTTTCCTGGGCTATTGGCTTGGTTTAAAACGGATAAGGATTTTGATGATTTAAGATATGATGAAGAATTTATTAAAATAATTAAAGAATTTAGCAACATAGAACAGGAAGGAAGTTGAGTTTAGTTATGATTATTGTTAAAACTGAGGAAGAAATACTTAAGATGAAGGCTGCAGGGGAAATTCTTGCTGATGTTCATAAAGAAATAAAAAGGATGATAAGACCTGGAATTACTACAATGGATATAGATAGATTTGTAGAACAATACCTTGAGCAAAGGGGAGCAATTCCTGAGCAAAAAGGTTATCATGGTTATCCCTATGCAACATGTGCTTCAGTAAACGATGAAGTCTGCCATGGATTTCCAAGCGAAAAACCATTAAATGAAGGGGATATAGTAACTATTGATATGGTAGTTAACCTGGATGGATGGCTTGCAGATTCAGCATGGTCTTATGGTGTCGGTAAAGTATCCGAAGATGTACAGAAACTTCTCGATGTAACAAAGAAGTCCCTTTATATAGGTATAGAAAAGGCACAAGTGGGAAATAGAATTGGAGATGTTTCTGCAGCTATTCAAGCCTTTGTCGAGGAAAATGGATTTTCAGTAGTGAGGGATTTTGTGGGTCATGGCATTGGTAAATCAATGCATGAAGATCCACAAGTGCCGCATTATGGAACAGCAGGCAGAGGAGCACGTCTTGTGGAAGGCATGGTACTTACTATAGAGCCTATGATCAATGTTGGAAGCTGGAGGATTAAGGTTGATGATAATAAATGGACAGCCAGAACCTTAGATGGCAAACTCTCTACTCAATATGAGCATACCTTAGCAATAACTAAGGACGGGCCCATGATTTTAACAGATCAGGGAGAAGAACTGGAGTAAGACGGTATTTAGTTGTATTTTTAGAGAGGAGTTGAAATTGTGGCTAAGAAATATAGTAAGTTTGAAGAAATTTTCAATAGCGTAACTCATGGAGTAGGTGTGGTCTTTGGTATAGTAGCCTTAACAAAACTACTTTTAATAGCAATTACGGATCGAAACTTATCAGAAATCGTTGGTTTTAGCATATATGGTGTATGTATTATCTTGATGTTTTTATCATCCACTTTATATCACAGCTTTACCATAGAAAAGGTTAAGCAAATCCTAAGGGTTTTTGACCATTCTTCCATATTTCTATTTATGGCCGGTACTTATACACCAATTGTTCTTCTTACATTGGATGGTGCCTTAAGAATTAGCATATTAATTGGAGCATGGGCTATAGCCATAGCCGGTGTTCTATTTAAAATACTTACCTATGGAAAATATGACAAATTTAAGCGAGCTTCAGTCATTATATATATTGTTATGGGCTGGTTTGCTATTTTCCCAATAAAATCAATCATCAATGCAACGTCAATAAACTTTTTTTACTGGATACTGGCAGGAGGGCTTTTATACACTATCGGAACTATTTTTTATAGCAATAAGAGAATTCCACTTAACCATGGAATCTGGCATCTCTTTGTTCTAGCAGCAAGTATTACGCATTTCTTTGGGATAACTATACACCTGGTTTAACTATGTTATTACATTGGATGGTTTTTCTAAGAGCTTAAATACTTATATTGGGTGATTTTATGATAAGTGATAAAGAATTATTAATAAGGCTTATATTATCGGCTTTAATTGGAGGCTCCATAGGCATCGAGAGGGAGGTAAGTAACAGGCCGGCCGGTCTTCGTACTCACATACTAGTAAGTGTTGGTTCTACTTTGATAATGTTGGTATCTATTTATGGATTTAGCGAAGGAGACCCTGCAAGACTTGCTTCTCAAGTAGTAAGCGGTATTGGATTTCTAGGTGCCGGAACAATTATTAGAACCGGGAATGATATACGAGGGCTGACAACGGCAGCAAGCCTTTGGGTATGTTCCGGCATTGGACTTGCAATAGGTGCTGGCTTCTACCTAGGGGGGTTAATTACTGCTTTAATAGTACTAATTTCCCTTATTTTACTGAGCAATGTGGAAAAAAAGATAACTAAGAACACATTAAAGAGAATTATAATTGAGGCTGTTGAAAGACCAGGGCTTATAGGTGATATAGGCACACTATTAGGTAGCTACTATATCAGCATTAAGGAAATTACAGTCAAGGAAGATATTTCGGATGACAATAATCATTTGATAAATTTAGATTTGTCTGTTAAGGTGCCTAATAATCTTCGATTGTTAAGTGTTTTTAGGGACATTTATGATATTAATGAGGTCACAAATGTTATTTATAGTGGTAAAATAATAAGTAGAAAAGATTTACTATGATTTTAGTCTAGGAGTTTTTTATGAAAAAATTGATTTTGATTCTAGCAATAACTATGATAATATTGTCAGGATGTACAAATGAAGAATTAAATAAAAAAAATGAACAATTAGGAGGAACAGAATTGCAATTAGAACAATTACAATTACCTAAGGCAGGAGAAGAAGTAGCTTTAATAAAAACTAATCATGGGGATATTAAAATCAGATTGTTTCCTGAGGTAGCTCCAAAGGCTGTTGAAAACTTTAAGACTCATGCAAAGAATGGTTATTATGATGGAGTAACCTTTCATAGGGTTATGGAGGAATTCATGATACAAGGTGGTGACCCGCAAGGAAGCGGAAG
>CAZTEN010000015.1:3295-7450 GCA_964612495.1 uncultured Tissierella sp.
GAGGTGGCAAAAGCATTTGGGGTGCACCCTTTGAGGATGAATTTTCTGCAGACTATAGAAATATTAGAGGGGCCTTATCCATGGCCAATGCAGGTCCCGGAACTAACGGAAGTCAGTTCTTTATTGTGCAAAAGACTGATACTGAAGCTGATATCATTAAACAAATGAGACAGGCAGGGGCTTCTAAGGGATATCCGGATGAAATAGTGGATGCTTATGAAAAGCTTGGAGGAACATTCTGGCTTGACGGTAAGCATACAGTATTTGGTCAAGTATATGAGGGTATGGAAGTAGTAGATAAGATTGCTAAAGTCAAAACTGATGGAAATAGTAAACCTTTAGAGCCTGTTGTAATGGAGAAGGTTGAAATAATAGAATATAAGTAATCAAATAGGGTCTCAGTAGAGACCCTATTATTTTTGCCATTTAGTAAATTTATTTTCGAATGCAGCAATTATTTTATACATTAATGCAGAAATGAAACCTAAAACAGCTACATTCATCATAACAAGATCTAATCTGAATACTTGCATTCCATATACTATGAGATAGCCAAGGCCTGCCTTAGATACTAAGAATTCTCCTACTATAACTCCTACCCAAGATAGTCCAATATTTACTTTTAAGGTACTGATTAAATCAGGTATTGAGTAAGGGAATATTAGATTTGATAGGATTTGGATTTTAGATGCACCAAAGGTTTCCAGTAGTTTGAGCTTATCCTCATCTACTGACTTGAAGCTTATATACATATTCATAATTGTTACTACTATGGAGACAGATATAGCAGTAATTATAATGCCCTTATAACCTGCACCAAAAAGAATTATAAAAATAGGAGCTAGGGCTGTTTTTGGTAGGCTGTTCAATACAACTATATATGGATCCAATACCCTAGCTAGGAAATTTGACCACCATAGCCATGTAGAGATGATTACACCGGCAACAGTACCGATAACAAATCCAGCAATAGTTTCTCCTAAAGAGATTCCTATATGATAGAATAGGTTTCCGCTAACCACATAGTCGGCAAATAGTTTCCATATAGCTGATGGACTAGAGGTGATGAAGGTATCAACCCATCCAAGCCTGGCAGATACTTCCCAAATTGTTAAAAGAAAGACCAAAAGAAGAATCTGTGCGTATAATATCCTTCTTTCTCTAGTTTTAACCTTCCTAATATAATATTTATGTTCCTTGGAATAGTTATTGGACATGTATATCTAGCTCCTTCCATATTTTATTAAAATAATGTCTGAATTCCGGAGCTTCTCTTAACTTAATAGGGGTTCTTTTTTCATTACAAGATAGATTTATCTCTATATTATCCTTAATAGTACCTGGGCGTTTGCTCATTATTATTATCCTGTCGCATAGACTTATGGCTTCGGCAATATCATGAGTAACCAGTATTGCTGTTTTCTTGTTCTCCCTTAAAATTAGTCCTACTTCATCAGAAATAGCTAATCTAGTCTGATAATCAAGAGCTGAAAATGGCTCGTCAAGAAGGAGAATTTCGGGTTTTAAAAGGAGAGTTCGAATCAGGGCGACTCTTTGACGCATACCTCCTGATAGTTGATATGGGTAGGAGTACATAAACTCTTCTAAACCGTAATTTTTCAAAAGTTCCTTAGCTTCAAGAAGGGTTTGTTCATTTAATTTTTCTTGAATCTGTAAACCCATAGTAACGTTATTTAGTATATTTCTCCAGTCAAATAGTTGGTCTTTTTGAAACATATAACCTATGTTCTTTAATGGCTTGGTTACCAATTCTCCATTTACTATAACTTTTCCTGAAGTTGCTTTAATTAGACCTGAAATAAGGGATAGTAGTGTGGATTTTCCACAACCGCTTGGTCCTACTATTCCTATTATTTCAACTTCATGTATTTTCAGGGATAGATTTTTTATAGCAAGAGTCTCATCTTCTAATGTATGATAAACCATATTAATATCTTCAAGTTCAACAACTATTCTCTTAGGCATAATATCACTCCCATTTAAATTCATAGTCTATTCTATTCAATGTAATGTACAATTGTGAAGAAGTAGAGTGCATAATCACTTATAAAATGTTATAATAAGGTGTGTATCTTTGAGTAGGTATATAAGGGGGTATAATTTTTGCATCAATATAAAGGGAAGTTAATTATTCATACAGGATCAATGTTTTCAGGCAAGACATCTAGTTTAGAAAAGGATGTTAAGAGATTTAAGATAGCAGGCTATACTACATTGGCATTTAAACCGGTTTTAGATACCAGACATAATACTTCAGAGATTATCACTCATGATAAAACATCTCTTGAGGCAACACTGATAAAGGATATTGGGGAAATAATTAAATTATGTAATGAGAACAACCCGGATGTTGTTGCAATAGATGAGGTGCAATTTCTTGATGGAGGTATTGAAAATATAGTAAGTGGGATTAGAGCCCTTCTTGAGAAGGAGATTACTATTGTTTTAGCAGGTTTGGATATAGACTTTTCCGGACAACCTTTCGAAGTGGTTAAGGAGCTTATGCCTTTAGCAGATTATCTTACAAAGCATCATGCAGTTTGTGTTAAATGTGGTACAGACGCATGGGTAAGCCATAGAAAAACTAAGAATAGAGAAAGAGTAGTTATTGGGGCGTCTAAGGAATATGAACCCTTATGCAGAAAGTGTTTCTTAGAAGAAAAGCAGATAGAGGAAGCTATAGTAAATAAAAATCAAGTCTCCTTTGAAGACTTAAAAAAATAGGACATTTTGGAATTATCCAAAATGTCCTTATTTTTATCAATTAATTTAGATTCAATGCTTGTCTTAGATTAAAGGACTCTTCTTCCATAAGAGAAGTGATTTGCATAGTAGGATGAGTTTATATCTGATATGATTACTCCTCCTGAACGGGTTGAGCTAGCATGAATAAATTGACCATTTCCTATGTAAATTCCAACATGGCTTGGGCCTCTTTTATATGTGTTGCTGAATATTACTAAATCACCAGCTTGTAAGTCGGACTTGCTTACCTTTGTTCCTACAGTAGCTTGTCCATCAGTTGCACGTGGAAGTGTAATTCCATTTTGTTTAAATACATATGAAGTAAAGCCTGAGCAGTCAAATCCTTTTGGAGAAGTGCCTCCGAAAACATATCTAACACCTAAATACTTCTTGCCTGTTTCTATAATATTTGCAGCTCTTGAACGATCTGCACTTCTGCTAACCTCCGGAAGAGCAATGCCTTTGCCGGCTAATACTCTATTCATAGATTCAACAGTTCTAAGGCCTGCGATTCCATCCGGTATTAATTCTTGACTTTGTTGAAAAGCCTTCAAAGCTTCTTGAGTCTGTTTTCCAAAATATTCTGTTGTGTTATCAATTGTTAAAAAACCTAAGCCTTTAAGTGCTTCCTGTAATTGCCTTACATCAGAACCTCTATCCTCTAATTTAAGTTGTCGGCCGTATATCAAAGCTTCTTTAGTCGATGAATTAATACTAGGTGCAATTGAAACTGATTCAACTTTATTTTCAGATGAGATTGTAGTTGCCTTTAAAGCCATTAATCTTTGATAAGTTGTAATGTCAAAGATTCCATTAATTTCCAATCCTTGTGATGACTGAAATGCTTTTACAGATTCCTCTGTTATATCACCATAATATGTAGTAGTATTAACATTGTTAAACAATCCAAAGTTTTTTAGTTCAGCTTGCAAAACTTGTACATCTTCGTGAGACATACCTTTTTTTAGTGTTTGCTCTCCAAGCACAGCATATGTAGGAAGAGATGTAAATGACATGATGCCTGATAAGGCAAGTACCAAAGTAGTTCCTTTTATGGCCTTTTTGTTAAACAAAATAAAACCCCCTTATTCGACTTTTTTATCCGTCTTTCTTAGTATACAAAATATCAACTTCAAATACAAGTACAAGTTGTAACTTTTTTGTAACTATCTATTTTTCATAGCGAGTTTTTAGCTTTCAAATGTAAGACCTACTCTATGAAGTCCAACACTTAGTACTATTCCTATGCAGACGAGATTTGTAAGCTGATAGGTTCCTCCATAGCTAAAGAAGGGAAGAGGAATACCTGTTATAGGCATTAGACCAATTGTCATCCCTATGTTTTCCCATATATGAAACAGAAACATGGCTGCAATTCCTACACATATA
>CAZTEN010000015.1:7460-15642 GCA_964612495.1 uncultured Tissierella sp.
CAATCTTTATAAATCTCTGTATCATAACAAAATATAATAAGATTAGTCCGGCTCCACCGATAAAGCCTAACTCCTCAACCAAAACTGCAAAGATAAAGTCTGTCTGTTTAGCAGGTATATAATTGTATTGTGTATATGAGCCATTGAATAGTCCTCTACCAAATATTTTTCCGCTTCCAATAGCAATTTTTCCTTGCATAGCTTGATATCCAGTATCTGATGTATCTCTTTCTGGATCAAGAAAGTTGAATATTCGGTTCTTCTGAAATTCATCTAATCTAAACCATAGAATAGGAAGACTCAATAGACCTGCAACAAGGGCTGATCCTATATATTTCCACTTAACCCCTGCGATAAATAACATTGTTGCAATAAAAAATATAAATACCATTGCTGTACCTGCATCGGGTTGGAGTAATATAAGGACTACGGGTAAAAATGCAAATGCTAATATCTTTATGAGTGTAAAAGGCATATTTATAGTTTCTTTATTCTTATCTATAAACTTGGCTAAGGATATAATAAGACCAATCTTAACAAATTCCGAAGGTTGGAATCCAAAACTTCCAATATATAGCCAGGATTTTGCTCCCCATTGCTCATCTCCGGTTCCTACAACTAGTACAGCAATGAGAAGACCAATGCAGATTACATATATGGGTATGTATAGCTTACCAAGCAAGTGATAGTCCAATAGAATAAGTAACAATACGGCTACAAAACCTATTATAGTTGCTATAATTTGGGTTTGTACATTTTGGGGGTTATCATAGCTTAGTGTTGCAGATGATAGCACTATAATTCCATATATGCACAAGAGTATGACCGTAGTAAGTAAAACAAAATCAAATTTCTTAAAGGATTTCCTTCTTAAGTTTAACATCCTATTTCCCTTTTCTAATTAATAAATAATATACAAAGACTTTTTTCAGTCCTATTAATTATATCATATAAAAGCCTATTTGCTAGATTAAAAATGTGGAACTATATGTTATAATAAGGTGAGGATGATTCTTATGAAAAAATATATAATTGAAAAAGCAAAAGAATTAAAGATAGATATGATTGGTTTTACAGACGGAAGTCCTTTGTCTAACATTAAAGATTATTTAGAGTATAGAAGGTTAAATAATATAGAAACTGAATTTGAAGAAAAGAATATTCTTTTAAGAATTGATCCTAAACTTACTTTAGAGACTTGTAAATCCATCATTGTCATAGCACTATCATATAATGTAGTTTTTGATGAAAAATCAGAAATTAAATACAGTGGGAATTTATCTAAATCATCCTGGGGAATTGATTATCATAGGGTGCTTAAAAATAAGCTTGAAGCCCTCATAGAGGAAATAAAAAAGATAACTTCTTTTGAATATAAGTATTTTGTGGATACTGGTCCTTTAGTTGATAGAGAGTTGGCCCATAAGGCTGGAATTGGTTATTATGGGAAGAATTGCAATATTATTAATGAGAAATATGGTTCGTTTATTTTTATAGGATATATACTGACGAATTTGGACATTGAACCCAATGAAGAACTATTAGAGAGTCAATGTGGAGTTTGTGAAACCTGCTTAAAGGCTTGCCCCGATAAGGCATTGGAAGAAGGATACAGGTTGAATGCAAAAAAATGTATTTCTTATAAGACCCAGACAAAGGAAATGGACTTAGAGCTAATGAAGAAAATAGGTAATAATATATACGGTTGTGATACTTGTCAAAATGTATGTCCTAAAAACAAGGATGTAAGATTTTCTCTCCATGAGGAGTTTTTACCACATGTGACTAAAGGTGTGATAGATATTGAGGAACTCCTTGTAATGAGCAATAGACAATTTAAGGATAAATATGGATCCATGTCTGGTAGCTGGCGAGGTAGAAATATATTAAGGCGAAATGCACTTGTTGCCCTTGAAAATATTAAGACTAGAGAAGATAAGTAATAGCAATTGTAACTGCCATTACGATTAGTTAAACCCTATTTTATACTAAATATGATGTGCCAATAATATTAGGAGGCGGATATTGTGTCAAGTGTACATGAGTTAGGCTTTTTAAAAGAAAAGATTCAGGAACTTAAGGATCAAGGAGTGTATAGAAAACTTCCTATACTTGGAACAGCTAGTCAGGCAGAGGTTATATTGAATGGAAATAAAGTTATAAACCTATCCTCAAATAACTATTTAGGCTTTGCTAATCATCCAAGACTAAAAAAAGGTGCCATAGAAGCAATAGAAAAGTATGGGGCCGGCTCTGGTGCAGTTAGAACTATTATTGGGAATATGGATATTCATGAAGAGCTAGAAAGCTTGCTTGCAGAGTTTAAGAGGGAGGAAGCCGCTTTTTTATACCAATCAGGATTCAATTGTAATGCAGGAACTATCCAAGCAGTTACTGAGGCTGGGGACATAATTATTTCCGATGAATTAAACCATGCGTCTATTATAGATGGGACTCGTCTTTCCAAGGCAGCAAGAGGAATATATAAGCACTCCGATATGGATGGTCTAGAGGCTATTTTAAGGGAAAGTAGAGATAAATATAAAAACATTTTAATAATTACTGACGGTGTATTTAGCATGGATGGAGATATTGCTAAGCTGCCTGAAATAGTTCAGCTAGCTGAGAAATATGAAGCAATGACCTACGTGGATGATGCTCATGGTTCCGGAGTTCTTGGAGAAAGTGGAAGAGGAACTGTAGACCACTTTGGTCTTCACGGTAGGGTTGATTTCTCAATAGGTACTCTTTCTAAGGCAATAGGTGTAGTTGGAGGATATGTAGCTGGCTCTAAGACCATGTATGAATGGTTAAGCCATAGAGCAAGGCCTATATTATTCTCAACATCCTTACCTCCTGCAGCAGTGGGGGCTATCATCGAAGCTATAAAGATGCTGATGGAATCAACAGAATATACTGATAGCTTATGGGAAAATGCTGGATACTTTAAGGAGAAATTAGGCAAGCTAGGATTCAATACTGGACACAGTGAAACGCCAATAACACCTGTAATCATAGGAGAAGAATCTAAGACCATGGAGTTTAGCAAGAAGCTTTTGGACAATGGAGTCTACGTATCAGGAATTGTATTTCCTACTGTTCCAAAAGGAACTGGAAGGGTAAGATGCATGGTTACAGCAGCTCACACCAAGGATCAACTAGATGAGGCAGTAAGAGTATTTGAGTTGGTAGGAAAGGAAATGGGAATACTATAAGTTATGGCTAACAACTAAAAGTTGACAATGAACAGTAAAATAGAGTGAAGCCATGGGAACGACCTAGGTCGTTCCTTTAAATTTTTTATGACCTAACCCGATTTGCTGCATTGTCTTTTATTTGTAACTATATTTTTTGCACATAATAGTCTAATATATATAATATAGTCTTAGAATATATAGAGGTGAGAATATGATAATAGGCGCTTGTACACTTAAACTAAATATCTTTGAATCAGGTTCTCTAAAGGAAAAAAGACATGTTATAAAGAGCATAATTGGAAAACTACAATCCAGATTTAATATCTCTATTGCAGAAGTGGATTTAAATGATCATTGGCAGTCAGCCGTATTAGGATTTGCCTGTGTAACAAATGATAGCCAGCATGCAAATCAAATTATATCAAATGTGATGAAATTTGTAGATGGAGATAATCGTGTGGAAATTATAGACTATAATATTGAAATACTTTAGGTGATTAAATGAGGAAAATGACTAAGAAAGATGTAAAAGAAGTTTTAAATATTTTAACGGAATTGTATCCGGATGCAAAAGCTGAGTTGGATTTTACTAATCCGTTTGAGCTTTTAATAGCTACTATATTATCTGCACAATGTACTGATGTTCAAGTAAATAAGACTACAGCTATTCTTTTTAAAGATTATAAGACTCCAGCGGACTTTATAAAATTGGATGAAAAGCAATTGGGGGAAATGATTCATAGCTGTGGCTTTTATAATAGTAAAGCAAAGAATATTTTAGCAACTTGCTATACTCTATTAGAAAAACACGGCGGAATGGTTCCGAATAATAAGGAGGAACTAATGGGCTTACCAGGAGTCGGAAGAAAAACAGCAAATGTGGTTGTAAGTAATGCATTTGATACTCCTGCTATAGCCGTAGATACCCATGTTTTTAGGGTATCTAATCGAATTGGACTAGCTTCTAGTACCAATGTTAATAGTACTGAAGAAGACCTTATGGATATTATAGATAAGCCGATGTGGAGTAAAGCCCATCATCTCTTAATATTTCATGGAAGAAGGATCTGTAAAGCAAGAAAACCACTTTGTCATCAGTGTCCCTTAACCGAATATTGTCTTTATTACAAAAGTGGGGTGAAGGAATGAAAAAGCCATTATTTTTAATATTATTAATAGTTATAATCCTAGGTGGTGTCTTAGGTGGGGCATATTATATTTATGAAAACACTATCAATATAGATGTGATATATAGAGGAGTTAAGATAGATGGATATGATGTCGGAGGAAGAACACCTGAGGATGCATTGAATTTCATCAGTTTGCAAAAGGAAACTGATGATGTTGATAAATCTATAAAACTTTCCTATCTAGAAAAAAATTACAACATAGACATTTACGACCTTGGGTATACTTATGACTTTAATAAGGCAGTAAATGAAGCCTATAATCTAGGAAGAGAAGGCAATCCGTTTCAAAGATATAATACTATTAAGGAATTAAAAAAGGGTGATTATAGTATTGAGCTAAAGCCGGAATATGATAGGGAGCTGGTTTTAAAGCTGGTGGATGATATCGAAGAGGATTTAAATCAGGAAGCTAAGGATGCAACCCTTGAATACGATGGTACCACCTTTATAGTAACCAAGGAACAGCTTGGAATTGCTACTAAAAAGAGTGAGCTTATAGATTTGCTGCTTGACAGCAACCAAGATTCAGAAGATATACAGATACCTGTGGATGTAGTAGAACCAAAGGTTACAGAGAAGTCTTTGAGCCGGGTAAACGGAGTTATCGGTGAGTTTTCAACATCATTTAAGGGAAGTTCATCGGGGAGGATACAGAATATCAAACAGGCTTCTAAGTCTGTAAACAACCTACTCGTATTGCCGGGAGAAGAGATTTCTTTTAATGAAGAGGTGGGTCCCATAGGTTCTTCTACTGGATATATGGAAGCTCCTGTCATAGTAAATGGTGAGCTTACTCCCGGCTTAGGAGGTGGAGTATGTCAATCCTCAACTACCCTTTATAATGCATTACTCTTATCAGATGTGACAATAGTTGAAAGGCATCCCCATTCTATAGCAGCTTCTTACGTACCAAGGGGAACCGATGGTGCAGTGGCCAGAGGCTATTTGGATTTAAAGTTTAAGAATGATTTCGACTTTCCCATATATATCCAGTCAAACATTTCAGGGAATAGAATACACTTTTATATCTTTGGGGATAAGAACTCGAAGGACTATACCGTGAAAATTGAACCTGAGCTTATCCAAACTATTCCTTACAAGGTAAAGGAAGTGTTTGACGCAACCCTAGCTCCTGGGACTAGAGTCTTGCAGCAGGAGGGAAGAACAGGATATAAAGTTAGGACATTTAAATCCATTATTAAAGATGGTAATGTAGTTGAGAGAAAGCAAATAACATATGATTATTATAGAGAAAAAGATTTTATCTATAGAGTTGGACCTGCACTTCCCGTAGTACCTAAGCCAACAGAAGCAACCATATCCCAACCTGAGGATATAGTAGAGCCAATAGAATCAGAAGAAAATATAGAAGTTATAGATTTAGAGCCTTAGAGCTTAAAAGACTTATCCTAGGATAAGTCTTTTGTGATGAAACAAAAGAAACTATCCATTTTGTTTTAAATTATTTTGGAGGGATATTTATGAAGTTAAATGTAATAAAAGTTAATCCGGTAGATAATATGACCATATTTGTAATGGATAGGCTTGAACCATCAAATCATATGAAGATTGCCAATAAGCTTATGGAGTATGGTAATGTCCATGGAGAACAAGTTGGTTTTATTGAAGAGCCAATTACAGCTAGAGGCAAATCGTTAAATACATTGAGGCTTCAAATGATGGGTGGAGAATTTTGTGGAAATGCAGCAAGATCCCTTGCAGCCCTTATGGTTCACTTAAATCTACCTATGGTAAATAAAACTGAGGATTTATACAATGTAATACTCGAGGTTTCAGGAATTAATGAATTGCTTGAATGCACAGTGAGAAAAACAGAAATTGAGAATTCTTATTTTTCAAGTGTTCAGATGCCCTTGCCTAAAAGGGTTGCTAATTCCGCTTTTCAATTTTATAACAAAATGATATCCTATATAAGAGTTGATTTTCCTGGAATCACTCATTTTATAGTAGAGAGTAAGGATATAAAGGATAAAGAAGGCTTCTTTAAGGCGATAAAGGATTATACTGACAAAGAGGAATTAGATGCCATTGGAATCATGTTTTATGATAGTATTACTAGTTTTTTGACTCCTTTGGTTTATGTTAGGGCTACAGATAGTCTGTACTGGGAAAGAAGCTGTGCATCAGGAACAAGTGCTCTAGGTGTGGCTTTAGCTCTAAGGAGAGATTCTAGTTTACATAAAAACATTAAGCAACCAGGCGGTGAACTTGAAGTTATTGTAAAGCTTGAGGATGGCAAGATAAACTCCCTTTATCTCGATGGAAGTGTAAAAATTGTATTTGAAGGAATAGCATATATAAATGATAAGCTGTAGACTGATTTTTTAAAAGCTTTTCTTATGCTTATGTGTGTTAT
Organism: uncultured Tissierella sp.; assembly: GCA_964612495.1. Classification (GTDB taxonomy): domain Bacteria; phylum Bacillota; class Clostridia; order Tissierellales; family Tissierellaceae; genus Tissierella_B. Next base: position 14,225 of record CAZTEN010000015.1, read on the forward strand.
TATTTTTTGGGAGGTTTAAAATGAAATTTAAATTGATTGCTATAGATATGGATGGTACTCTTTTAAATAGTCAAAATGATATATCCTTAAGAACAAAAAATGCTATAGATAAGGCTAAGGATAAGGGTGTTAATATAGTATTGGCTACAGGTAGAATACTAGAATCAGCTAAGATTTTTGCTGATGAACTTAAACTAAGTAATCCCATATTGGCATGTAATGGGGCTATTATTATAGATAAGTATAGAAATGTTATATATAATAGACCGGTAGAAATAGATTTAGCAAAAAAGGTAATGAATCTTGGTAGAGAATATGATATATATTATCATTTTTACAATGAAGAATTTCTGTTTTCCAATAAATATGTTAAAGGGATAGCTGATTATTATTCCGGAAAATCTCAAAGAATAGATATCAAATTATTTAAAGATGATAATGAAATCCTAGAAAACAAGGATTTGAATATATTTAAATTTCTCTTTATAGATAATGATATGGATAAGCTAAATAACTTGAGAAAGGATTTTGCGGCCATTGAAGGGTTAAATATCACGAAATCATGGGAAAATAATTTAGAGGTAATGGACTTTAGGGCATCAAAGGGAATAGGACTTGAGTATTTATGTAATGAGATGAATATATCACAAGATCAAGTTATTGCCATAGGTGATAGTGAGAATGATTTAACTATGTTAGCTTTTGCAGGGCTTGGAGTAGCCATGGGAAATGGTGATGAAGTTGTTAAACTTAAATCTGACTATATCACCGCTACCAACGATGAGGATGGAGTAGCTAAGGTAATTGAAAAGTTTATATTAGGAGATGAAACTTAATTGGCATTAAATATAGTATTAGTAGAACCGGAAATACCACAAAACACTGGAAGTATAGCAAGGACTTGTGCCTTAACTGGGACATCCTTACACCTTGTAAGACCTCTTGGTTTCTCCATAAGTGATAAATATTTGAAAAGGGCAGGACTTGATTACTGGTCTCTAGTAGATATTCACTATTATGATAGCTTTGATGAGCTTCTATCCAAATTTCCTGAAGGCAAATTTTACTATGCAACTACAAAGACTAATAATAAGTACTCTGATTTTAATTATACGGATAATACCTTTTTTGTATTTGGAAAGGAAACAAAGGGTTTGCCCGAAGAGCTAATAGATAGGAACAAAGACCATGCAATCAGAATTCCTATGAAAGCAATAGGAAGGTCTTTAAATTTGTCTAATTCAGCAAATATTATTATTTACGAAGCCTTAAGACAATTAGGTTTTCCTAACATTGACTAAAAGGTCCCTCCACATAAAGAAGGGGGGATATTTAAACTCGTTATAAAATTTATCAATAATAAAACCCAAAGAATGCATGTTAATTATACAAGAATGATCAAGGGTTCTGCCGTAAAG
>CAZTEN010000016.1:0-15547 GCA_964612495.1 uncultured Tissierella sp.
GACTGTGAAGCCCTTGGAGTATCCGCCGAATTTTCGATAACTCCAACCCTCGTCAGCCTTATGGCTCTGGCGCTTAAATTTATATTATCTCTCTATGTATTGGACCTAACCCGATTTGTTGAAAAACATAAAAAATTGGGTTAGGTCATAAAAAACGCGGGGTGGCCGACGTTTAATATTTAACTAATGTATTGACATGGTAATCTTTAAGTTTATCTCTTCCTCCAAGCTCTTCCAACTCGATTATAAATTCTAAGGCTACTACTTCGCCCCCAAGGGACTCGATTAGTGATGCTGCAGCTGCAACTGTTCCAGCAGTTGCCAGAAGGTCATCTACTATAGCAACCCTATCCCCCTTTGAAATGGCATCTTTATGGATTTCCAATGTGTTTTTACCATATTCTAGTTCATACTCAAAGCTTGCAGTTGGCGCAGGAAGCTTCCCCGGCTTTCTTATAGGAATAAACCCTACTCCCAGACCATAGGCAACAGCAGCACCAAAAAGAAATCCTCTTGCTTCAGGCCCCACAATATAATCAATATCCTTATCCTTTAAATCATCAACAATTAAATTTATTGATTCCTGAAATGCATCTCTATCCCTAGTAAGGGTAGTAATATCCTTAAAACTTACTCCTTCAATTGGAAAATCTTCAATTTCTCTGATTTTAGACTTAAGATTCAAACTCTTTGCCTCCTTATTAATCTTATTCTGATGAAATAGTCTATCATATTTTAAAGTATTAGAAAATACATCTTTTACTATTTTAGATTGTTAATTGCTGGCTCTGCTCTTTAATGGTTTGTATAAATCCTCTACCTTTAAATCCGGTCTTAAACTAGATATATAGTCTAATGCAATCTTAGCTCCCTTATCCATACCTTGGCATCCTGCAAGAAACACTATATCATTCTCCTTGGTTTCTCTAAGAGTATGATTTATTGCATCCTCAAGTTTATCATATAGGGTCAGTTTAATTCCCGCAGCTTTAATTATGTCGGAAAATATCTTCTCCTCCTCTGTGGATACCTCATCCTTTTTTGTTACACTTCCAATACTCTTAGTGCCAATTATTTCACTAATACACAATCGATCCTTCCAAGAAACAAGCGCCTCAGCATTCTCCCTATTTACAGTGATTCCCCTGTTTCCCCTAATGGCATATATTAGATGGAGCTTATTGCAATTAATCTTGCTAAGGGTTTCCAAACTTACATTTATATTCTTTAAGTTAGCAAAATGGTCATCTATAATGAGAAAGTCCTTTTCGTAAATATACTCAAACCTTCTCTCAACACCTAAAAATTCCTTTAAACCCTTTTGTATAAGGGCTATATCAATTCCATCAGTTAGGGCAATGACTGCGGCAACCATAGCATTTTCTAATGAATGAAGTCCCGGGATTCCAAGGATTATTTTGAATTCACCTTTCCTGATTATATAATTAAAGGTCTTTATATCATCCTTAACTACTACTGTAAAACTTGGTCTTCCCTTAACAAGCTCTATATCTTTAGCATAAATCATACCCTCGTCACTCTTAGTAGAATACGTTATTACTTGGGCATTTGTTTCATCTACAAGGGTTTTTATATGCTCATCATCAATATTTAATAAGGCATAGCTATTCTTCTTAGCCTTTTTTATAAGACTTGACTTAGCCTCCCAGTATTTTTCGAAGGACCCGTGCTGATCTATATGCTCTCTACTAAAATTGTTAAAGGATACTATATCATAATCCACATCATTTACTCTATAAAGTTCAAGTGCAGAGGATGAAACCTCCATAAGAGCCTTATGGATATTTTCTTTTCTCATATCTTTAAATAGTTTTTGTAAATCAAGACTTTCAGGTGTAGTAAGCTCAGATGGGACAAAGTGTTCCCCAACCTTATTCATTACACTTCCAATAAGACCAGTAGTAAATCCTGCTTCTTCATAAATTTGATTGAGCATGTAGGTTGTGGTAGTTTTTCCATTTGTAGCTGTAACGCCAATTACGGACATCCTCCTTGAGGGATGTTCATAAAAAGCTGCACTAATCTGAGAAAGGCTTTCCCTAGAATTTAAAACCTTGTACTGAGGTAGCTGGCAATCCTCAGAGAATTCCTCCACTATCAATGCCACAGCACCATTTTTCTCAGCACCCTTAATATACTTATGTCCATCGGTTATGTATCCTTTTATAGCCACGTAGATAAAACCTTCTTCAACCCTTGCTGAATGATATGCAATTCCCTTTATGTCTATATTATTTTTTTCATTTCGCTTTTCAATTATCTTGAGTTCCTTCAATAATTTATCTAAATTCATAAAGCACCACCTTTCTATAAGCTTATATCTAATCTATTTTACCATAGTTTTTTAACTAATTATCATATTTAATTAGTCTGCCAAAAAATCAATCCCAGAATCCTCTAATAGGTATTCTGGGACATATGTTTCTTTTTATGTTCAATAGTTTCTTCCTGAAAAAATTGAAAAGCTCCTAATATTAGGAATACATCACCTATACTCAATATCTTTGGAAGAGGATATGGTTTTGGAATTAAGATGATATCTGCTAAATACACAAATTTAGTATTCTTATCAACAGCCACATGCTTTATATCAAATTTTCTATCTGGTAATTGAGCATCTGATCTTATTCCATCCCTTATTCCTTCAAATCCATTAAGAGAAACAGGCATCTTCCCTTCATTGCTAATTATTACTACAAGATTTAAAAGCAAACCAACAAATAATAATTTCATATATTTTTTCTCAAGATTAAGTATTATTGCAATTAACATTAGAACATAGGTCAACACTATTACATATATGAAATATCGATTTAAAAGCACAGTTGCCCAAGAAGCATCAAATTTCTTACCAATAGCCAGAAAGCCTTGAATTAAACCCGATATTAAAAATAAATACCATCCCTCAATATAAACATTTTCTAGGTTTCTTACACGTCCTCCCCTTAGTTTTGCAGTAACTAGAGAAAGAACCACCGGTTCTAAAAACATATTTACACTCCCTGATGCTTTATCATCTCAACAAACTTCTCTGCCAGAACCGGATGAAACTGAGTACCGGTATTTTTAACTATCTCTTCAATAGCTTCTTCCTTAGTCAAAGCCTTTCTGTATGGTCTATCCGTAGTCATAGCATCATAGGAGTCAGCTATTATAAGGATACAAGCTTCTATAGGAATTTGCTCTCCTTTTAAACCATCCGGATACCCTGTACCATCGTACTTTTCGTGATGATGCTTGATTATACCGGTAATATTCTTAAGGAAGTCCACTTTACTGATTATATCAGCTCCTATGGTTGGGTGGGTCATAATATATTGAAATTCTTCCTGTGTCAATCTTGTAGCCTTATTTAATATTTGGTCGTTTATACCAATCTTGCCTATATCATGAAGAATAGCAGCTGTTTTTATATCTTGAATTTTCTCAAAAGGAAGATGATAAGCTTCAGCTAATTCAATGGCAAACTTTTCCACCCTACTAGCATGTCCACTTGTATAAGGGTCCTTGGCCTCAAGTGACTTATTCAATGCTTGAATCGTTGATATATATACGTTTCTCATCTCTACATAAAGCTTAAAAGAGTATCTAGCTAAAAGCAAAGGACCTAAGAATAATATAACGGCCCCATAGCCATAACCTATATATGCAAGAGCAACTATAATCCCCATAGTTCCAACGGCTATAGAACTTGGGCATGTTCCCTTAATATTACCTAGCCATACTCTAGCAAATTTTTGTGTATTTAGAGCTGATAGAAAAGCTGAAATAATAGAAGTATTTAATAGTACGCCTGTAAACAAAATAAAAAGAGTTGGAAATAAAGAGAACTCGCCAATTTTGCCACCTATTAACAAATAAATTAGAGAAATTAATGATGTTACTATTATACTTTGTGATATGTTAAATATCGTTTTATAAGCAGGTGAATTTAAAGCATGAACATATCCTCTTCCCTTTATATTAGGGCACCTCAGTAAGAAACCTAACGCAGAAGCTGTAGTAGCCACTAGAGGACCAGCAACGATAACAGTTGCAATATTAATAGCATATCCAACTGATACTCCTACGCTATTATGCGGAAGTAGTATTAACAAAGATTCTACTATGATAGATAAAACAGTCCAGAATAAAAATAAGTTTAAATCAGGAATATCAAAAGTGAAAAACAAATATTATTGCTATAGACCCTAAATATATTTTTGTTTTTAGATTCAGATTCATTATAATTCCCCTTTTAAGTTTCGGAACAATTGCATAACAATTGCCTCACACCACTGCAACGATTTACTCGCTTTAGAATTGGGAACATCTTCACATCATTTAAATTAATGCCGGCTAATTCTCTACTATTTATACTAATGAATAGTTAGCACCTGCTGCTAGTAATAAAGCAAGTAAGCTCATTAATGCCATAGCTGTTTTTTTCACGGAATATAGCCCCCTTTTGTAAGTACTCTGCTGTTCGCTAGTTCAGCATGCTATATTCGCTTCGCTAAGAAAAAATGTACAATTAGCCGGCAATGTTACCAATGTAAGTTTAGGAAGCAATTGCCGTTATTTAGTAATGACTCTATTTACAGCATCTAGAGTTGCCTTCACAACGGCTACTTCATAGCTATTATTTATAATACAGGACCCGCATAATCTTTTCTCAACACCATCTATTATACCCATAACAATTACTAGGACAATCTTATCATTAACAATAGGAATAGTCCTAATATCCTCAAAAATGAAGGCGTCATGCCAAGAACATGCTTCCTCTATGGTCTTAAGAGTGGCATCCACGAGCATTCTATCTTTATTTCGGGCAGTATGGATTCCTGAAACGGAATTCTCATATACATTATCAGAATTACTGACACTTACTTTTATAACTGCCCTTTGACCTAGAATATCATGGGAAACCCCTTCTAATTTAAGCCTATGTTCAGCTTTCTTCAAACTATTATCAGCAATTTGAGCTATACTTATTTTTTTATAATCGACAGGGATATTATAGGTTGCCACAAGGACAGATTGAATATCTCGAGCTATTTGTTTGGCTCCCCTAGAATCATTTGATACGATATGTATTTCTTCTATTTTTTCATCTGCATCTGTGACTATTTTACAGGAAACAACTGAATCTACCATCTCTAAGTTATTTTCTATAACAGATAAGTCCATAATATCCCCCATTTACTATTATTTTATTAAGAATTCAACGCACTAATGCACTATTGTGTAATGCTGGAAAATCTTCACACCATTATGTAGATAATAACACTAATTTACCCTATATTCAACAAAAATCTACCTATAAACGTTGAATTATCGAAATTTATTGAAGATTTAACAAATGCTCCTACTGTAAATTACAATAAAAGCATTTTAGTCCTTCCTATTCCTTATTCCTCTTACCTATTTACCTATTTACCTATTTACCCATCCTCCATGGTTGATCTTCTTTTGAAAATTGCAAAGGGGGTGATTACTCTACTTCCTCTTACTCCCCTTTCTATAGCATCTATTAATAGCTCCATCGCCTTACTTCCAAGCTCTGCTGAATTTATATCCACTGAGGTAAGAGGAATATTCCCATATTTGGAGAGGATACTATTATTAAAGCTTGCTATTGCTATATCTTCCGGCACCTTAATTCCCAATTCTTCAATAGCTCTAAGGGCTCCGTATGCTACTAAATCATCTGCAACAATGATTCCATCAGGCATATCTTTCATATTAGCTATAATTCTACCGTATTGCTTTCCGGTCTTTTCATCAAAGCTTCCCATAAATACTAGGGAATTATCAAATACTAATCCCTCTTCTTCTATAGCCTTCTTATATCCTTGTATCCTATTTTGTGTCATCGTAAGATTTTCTTCACCTCCTATTATGGCAATCCTTTTTCTTCCTATGGATATCATATGTTTTGTAAGCTCATATGCAGCTAAGAGATTATCATTATCCACATGGTTTATGTCCTCTAAATGTGTGTTGGGAGTTCCTATAAGGGAAAAAGGAAAATCGATGCTATATAGATATTCTATACATTCATCATCCAATTTGTTGCTCATGAGAATTATTCCGTCAACCTTTGAGCCTCTAATGAAGTTTTCGATAATCTTAAGCTCACCTTTTTTATCTAGATTAGTAGAAATTAATATATCATAATTATCCTTAGAAGCAATTTTTGCTATTCCCCTTAAGGCTTCGGGGAAGAATGGATTTAAAAAAACATCTTCAGATGTGGTTGGCAAGATTACCCCTATGGTTCCCGTCATATTTTTTGCCAGGGACCTGGCAATTGCATTAGGGTAATAGGCCATTTCATCCATTATAGCACGAATTCTTTCAGTTGTAGCCTTGCTTATCCTGGGGCTGTTAGAAATTACTCTGGATACAGTTGATGGGGAAACCCCTGCTCTTCTTGCCACTTCTTTAATAGTTACCGTGCTTTTTTTAATCAAAATCTCACTTCCCATTAATTAATTCTTTAAAGATGCCACAAAGAGAGTATTTTTTCTCATTATACGGGTTCTATACCCCAAATCTCAGTAGCATACTCTTGAATTGTCCTATCAGAGCTGAATTTACCTGCATTCACTATATTCATCCAGCATTTCTTAGCCCATCCTAGGCGATCTTTATAGGCTTTATCTACTTTTTCTTGAGCATCTCTATAGCTTTCAAAGTCCTTCAATATATAGTAATTATCCGCCCTATGCCAGTATTCCCCCTTTAGCAAGGAGTCATATAGCTCCCGATATACACCACTACCTAAATCATTAAATGTCCCATTTATGAGACTGTCAACAGCTCTTTTAAGTCCTGGTATAGAATTGTATATGTCATATGGATTATATGAACCTTCTATTTGTGCTATATCTTCTACCCTAAGCCCAAATATAAAGTTGTTTTCCTCCCCTGACTCCTGAGCTATTTCTATATTTGCTCCATCGTAAGTCCCCAATGTAGGTCCACCATTTAACATGAACTTCATATTTCCGGTACCACTGGCTTCTTTTCCTGCTGTTGACAACTGCTCGGAGACATCTGCTGCCGGGAATAATCTTTCTGCATATGATACCTTATAATTAGCTATGAATACCACCTTTAACTTCCCATTTACATCAGAGTCCTTATTTATTAACTGTGACATATCGTTTATAAACTTAATTACAGCCTTTGCTCTAAAATATCCAGGAGCAGCCTTAGCACCGAAGATGAAAGTTCTAGGTACAATATCCAAATTAGGATCTTCTTTTAATCTATAATATAGGTCCAATATATGAAGAGCATTTAATAACTGTCTCTTATATTCGTGCATTCTCTTTATCTGCATATCGAAAATAGAACGTGAATCTATCTCTACTCCATCATGCTTCTTAATATATTCAGCAAGTTGATCCTTTTTTTCTTGCTTTATGTTTAAGAATCTCTTTAGAATATTTTCATCAGATGAATATTTTTCAAGCTTCTTTAAATGGGATAAATCCTTTATCCAGCTATCTGAGCCTAGAAGCTCAGTTAGCAGATTAGACAACTCGGGATTTGATTGCAGAAGCCATCTTCTTTGGGTTATCCCATTTGTTTTATTGTTAAATCTCTCAGGATATATTTTATACCATTGCTTCAGTTCTCTATCCCTCAACAAATCAGAGTGAATCTTTGCCACGCCATTTATAGACTTTGTGCCGTATATAGAAAGATGCGCCATCTTTATATAATCATGTTGAATTATTTCATACTGGTATGCATCCCCATCATAGATTCCCTTTTTTCCAAGCTCAACCATTAGCTGGTTGTTGATTCTTGAGATTATGTCAAATATGTTTGGCAATAAGGATTTATAAAGTCTAACAGGCCATTGTTCCAAAGCTTCAGCTAAGAGGGTATGGTTAGTGTATCCAAATGTATTGACCACAACATCCCAAGCCTCTTCCCAGCTTATATTTTCCAATTGGGTCAAAATCCTCATAAGCTCAGGTATTGCAACTGCAGGATGGGTATCGTTTAACTGTATGGCATGAAGATTTGGAAATTCATCGAAGCTATCATGATTTTTCTTGAAATTTCTAACTATATCCTGTAAGGATGCAGAAACAAAGAAATATTGCTGTTTAAGTCTGAGTAGCTTTCCTTCTCTATTTGAATCATTTGGATAAAGCACCTTAGAGATATTCTCCGCATCATTTTTAACCTTAACTGCCAAATCATAATTTTGCTTGTTAAATTCCTCAAAGTTAAAGGGTTCTAAGGGTTCAGATTTCCAAAGTCTAAGAGTGTTTATGGTATTTTTACCATATCCTATTATTGGTGTATCATAGGGTACGGCATATATATCCCCACTTGAAAAGCTTACTTTTACTTTTTCATCCTCTTTTCTTATGGACCATGGATCCCCATACTCTAGCCAATTATCTGCCAACTCTACCTGAAATCCATCTTTGAATTCCTGCTTAAAGATTCCAAAGGAATATCTGATTCCATAACCTGTTAGAGGGTAATTAAGAGTTGCTGCACTGTCCAAGAAACATGCTGCTAATCTTCCAAGACCCCCATTACCCAAAGCTGCATCCTCTTCAGCCTCTTCAATATCGTTATAATCTATTCCCAGGTCTTTTAGTAAGTCTTCAGTTTTTTCCTTAAGCCTCATATTTATTAAATTGTTAGACAAGGCTCTACCCATTAAGTATTCAGAGGATAAATAATAGGCTCTTTTCTTACCATTAAACTTCTTTTCTGATTCTCTCCAAACCGGTACTATTTCCTCCATAATTGCCTTTGAAAGGCATATGTGCTTCTCTTTAATTCCACACTCTTCCAGGTTCTTCCCAAAGGTAGTTAGAGAATACCTATACATACTGGTTTTTATTCTATCTTTATACTCCATAATATTACCTCCTATAAACAGACGTTAGGTTTGCAATTCTTTCTGCCAGACTATCGGTCAATAAGGACTCTGGAACCCTCCAAGTCCAGTTTTTTCCAATGGTTGAAGGCTCATTCATCCTTGATTCTTCTCCAAGTCCTAGGAAATCCTGAAGCTGACCAATAGCTAAATTCGCTGGTGATGCCCACGCACCTCTTAACAAACCCCAATTAAGACCCTCATTTTCATCTAATTTAAAATACTCCACTGCAAATTCATATTCCTTTATTGGTGCTGTTTCAAACCAAGCCATGGCAGGATGATTATCATGGGTCCCAATATATACCACACAATTCTTATCATAATTATGCGGCATAAAATGACTATCGCCCTTAGTATCGAAGGCAAATTGAAGTATCTTCATATTTGGAAATCTTGTATCTTCTAACAGCTTACCAAGACCTTCTGAATAGACTCCTAAATCTTCAGCAATTATATCCAAGTCTCCAAGTCTTTCTTTCACTTTATTAAAGAGCTTTATACCAGGACCTTCTTTCCACTTTCCATTGACTGCGGTCTTATCCCCATACTTTACTTCCCAATAAGCATCAAATCCTCTAAAGTGATCTATTCTCAAAGTATCATAAAGTCTAAAACCATGTTTAATTCTTTTTATCCACCAATCATAAGCAGTGGTCTCCAAATAGTCCCAATCGTAAATAGGGTTACCCCATAATTGTCCTGTATCAGAGAATGCATCCGGAGGAACACCTGCTATGGTCTTTGGTACTAAGTTTTCATCAAATTTAAAAATTTTGGGATTTGTCCAGCAATCAGCACTATCTTCTGCTACATATATTGGAAGGTCGCCAATAATCTTTATATCATGCTTATTGGCATAATTTTTAAGTCTATTCCATTGCTTAGAGAAATAATACTGAGTGAAAACCCAAAAAAAGATTTCATTTTCATTATTCTTTTCAAATTCTATAACCATTGGGGAATTAAATTCTCTATATTCTATAGGCCAATTTTGCCATGAAATACTATTGTTTTTAGTTTTTAAGGACATAAACAAAGCAAGACCTCTCAGCCACTCTTTCTCTCTATCATAGAAGTCTAATAGTTTCTCCTCCAGTATTTCCTTAGAATTATTATATGCTTTCCTTAAGAGTGCCATTTTATTAAAGAATAGTTTTGAATAATCAACCCGATTTGGATTATTGCCCAAATCAGATTGTAAAATATCATCTTTGCTTAGAAATTCCTCCCTTAGGAATTCATCTATATTTATGAAATAAGGATTCCCAGCAAATACTGAAACACTTTGATAAGGAGAGTCTCCGTAGCCCGTAATACCCAGAGGTAGTATTTGCCAGTATCTTTGCTTTGCTTTACTTAGAAAATCTACAAAATTATATGCTCCAAGGCCAAAATCTCCAATCCCATATTTACTCGGTAAAGAGGAAATATGCATCAATATTCCACTTGCCCTTTTACCCATTTTATACCTCCATAATTTGTGCAATCGTTTGTATGTTAATAGTTATTATATACCCCAGTAAAGGTTTTGGAAACAAACAAAAAAATAAACCAAGGGAATATATCCCCTTGGTTTTAGCCTTCTAGATAAGCCTTTCTTACTGATTCATCCTTCAACAGATCCTTAGCTTTTCCTTCAAGCTCAATTTCACCTATTCTAATTATATATGCCCTATCGGCAATCTTTAATGCCATATTGGCATTCTGCTCTACTAAAAGCACTGTAGTTCCTGATTTATTTATGGTTTTAATAATATCAAAAATCTCATTAACAATAATCGGTGCTAAACCCATACTTGGTTCATCTAGGAGAATAAGTTTTGGTCTTGACATCAAGCCTCTAGCAATGGCTAACATTTGTTGTTCTCCACCTGACAGTGTACCCGCAATCTGTTCACGTCTTTCCTTAAGAATCGGGAAATAGGTATAGGCCTTTTCAATATCCTCTGCTATTTCAGTCTTGTTATTTTTTATAAATGCTCCCATTTCCAAGTTTTCGAGGACTGTCATGGTTGAGAATATTCTTCTACCCTCCGGCACATGAACGATACCTTGTTTTACTATCTCAGGAGCACTGAGGTTATTGATGGTTTTACCATCAAAAATAATTTCTCCGCTTCTAGGTTTTAATAGGCCCGAAATAGTCTTAAGAGTAGTAGACTTACCTGCGCCATTTGCTCCTATCAGTGTAACTATTTCACCTTTATCTATATTTACATTTAAGGACTTAAGGGCATGAATAGCACCATAATATACGTTTAAATTTTTCAATTCTAACATCATTAATTTGCCTCCTCCCCTAAGTAAGCCTTTATTACTCTCTCATTCTTCTGAATCTCATCAGGGAGACCACTAGCTATAAGATGCCCATAATCAAAGACGAAAATTCTTTCACAAATATTCATGACCAAACTCATATCGTGTTCTATCAATATGATTGTTAAATCAAAAGTCTTTCGAATCCATTTGATTAACTCAGTTAGTTCTGCAGTCTCCTTTGGATTCATACCTGCAGCAGGTTCATCTAAGAGTAAAAGTTTAGGATTTGCTGCTAAAGCCCTGGCAATTTCCAATCTCCTTTGATCTCCATAAGCAAGGTTCCTTGCGAATGCATCCTTCTTATCAATAAGATTAAACTTTTCCAAAAGCTTTAATGCCTTATCATGTGTTTCCTCTTCTTCTTTATAAAAGGAAGGAAGTCTGAAGAAAGATGATGCCAAAGAATACTTCATACCATTATGAAAACCTATAAGGACATTTTCAAGAACAGTCATATTTTGAAATAACCTTATATTTTGGAAGGTTCTAGCTACTCCGAAGCCCGTCATTTTATGAGGTTTGAAATCCTTTGATGTAACCTTGGACGTTAGATCGTATTCTATTTCACCTTCAGTAGGTGTATAAATACCAGTTAATAAGTTGAAGAAGGTGGTTTTACCTGCACCGTTAGGCCCAATCAGACCAACGATTTCGCCCTCTTCAACATTCAAACTTACATCGGTTACTGCCTTAATACCACCGAAAGCTCTTGATAGGTTATTAACCTTTAGAACTGACATTGCCTTTGACCCCCTTCTTAAATATTTTAAACTCAGACTTACCCATTAATCCTGTAGGTTTGTAAACCATTATTAAGAATAGAATCACCGCATATATTACCATTCTTAAATCCGGAATACTTTGTAGGAATGATGATATAACAGATAGTACTATTGCACCTACAATAGACCCTGTAATAGATCCCATACCTCCAAATACAACTATTACTAATATATCAATTGATTTCATAAATCCAAAGGAATCAGGTTTTATGAAATAGAAGTAATTTGCATATAAAGCTCCCGCTATACCTGCAAAGAAAGCACCAATTGCAAAGGCTAAAACTTTATAATAAGTAGTGTTTATACCCATTGCCTCTGCTGCTATTTCGTTTTCTCTAATGGATATACATGCTCTTCCATGATAGGATTTTATAAAATTGCTAATCAATAATACTGTTATTACAGTCATTACAAAAATCCAAGTCCAATTTGTATATTGTGGAATATCATTAAATCCAATAGCTCCGCCAATATAATCTATATTAAGGGCTAAAATTCTTACAATTTCTCCAAATCCTAGAGTTGCTATTGCAAGGTAATCTCCCTTAAGCCTTAAGGTAGGAATCCCTATTATAATACCTGCTATGGAAGCAGCAATACCTGATGCAATAATAGCAACAATAAAGGGTTGTCCAAGCTTTGCTGTGAAAATTGCAGATACATAAGCTCCGATTGCCATAAATGCAGCATGCCCTAAGGTAAACTGACCTGTAAATCCGGTTATTAGGTTTAAGGAGACCGCCAAAATAATATTTATACCTATTATTGTCATATTAAGTTGAATATAGGAGTCTATGATTCCGTTAGAGATTAAAACTTGTCCAATTATATAAGCTGCAATTAAGGCAACTAATGTAATAATACTTTTCTTATTAAAACCTTTCATTTAAGCCTCCTCCTATACCTTTTCCTTTAAGTTTTTCCCCAACAGGCCAGTAGGCTTAACAAGAAGTATTACTATAAGGATTGCAAAAGCTACAGCATCCTTGTAGACTGAACCACCAAAAGCACTAACCAATGTTTCTGTTATACCGAGGAAAAAACCTCCAAAAACTGCTCCAGGTATTAAGCCAATTCCGCCAAGTACTGCTGCTACGAAGGCTTTCAATCCAGGACCAACACCCATAAGAGGATTGATTGTATTATAATAAATACCCACAAGAACTCCTGCCGCTCCTGCTAAAGCTGAACCCATAGCAAATGTATAGGATATAATCTTATTGACGTTAATACCCATAAGTTCTGCGGCTTCTTTATCTAGAGAAACTGCTCTCATAGCCTTACCGACCTTAGTCTTTCTGACTACAAATTGTAATGTTATCATTAATATAACTGTTATTATGAATATATATATATTCTTGGTATCTAGAATTACGTTACCATTAAATAGGGTCAAACGCTGACTTTCAAGTACTTGAGGGAATGTTCTGGTCTCAGGACCTACAAAATAAACCATTGTGTATTCTAGAAATAGGGACACACTTATTGCAGTAATCAAAATTGCGATTCTAGTGGAATTTCTCATTGGTTTATATGCTATCTTCTCGATTATCATTCCAAGTATGCTACAGACCACCATGGAAATTAATAATGCCGGAATAAATCCTAAGCCTAGGAAGGTTGTTAATGCATATCCAATAAATGCACCAATCATATATATATCACCGTGGGCAAAGTTTATTAAACTTAATATACCATATACCATTGTATAGCCTAAGGCTATCAATGCATATATACTACCCAAGGATATGCCATTTATTAATTGTTGTATAATTTGTTCCATAACTTGTAAAATTCCTTTCTATTGAACAATGTCTTTAGAGGGTCACCCTCTAAAGACATTATCATTCAAACTATTTTTACTTAGGATCCAACTTCTTCACTACTGTTTTTACTCCATCATTAACTCCAATTATTGTAATTGATTTAACAGGATTGTGGTTTTCATCTATTGAAAGAACACCAGTTACTCCCTCAAATCCTTCAGTTGCTTCAAGAGCTACCTTTAATTTTTCTGAATCAGCTTCTCCTGCTCTTTCAAATGCATCCTTTAAGAAATAAACCATATCATATCCTAATGCATTGAATGCATCTGGTTCTTTACCATATTTAGCTTCGAATGCTTCGTTGAACTTTACTACATTTTCAGCAGTATCAACTGGTGAATAGTGATTTGAATAATAAACATCGCTTAATGCTTCGTTACCTGCTATTTCAAGTAATTTAGGTGACTCATATCCGTCTCCCCCAAGTATTGGAGCTGTAATTCCAAGTTCTCTTGCCTGTCTTACTATAAGACCAACTTCTTCATAATATCCTGGTACATAAATAACATCCGGATTTTTTGCTTTTATATTAGTTAAGACCGCTTTAAAATCTGTATCTCCTGCAGCATATGCTTCTTCACTAATTATTGTTCCCCCACCTGCTGTATATGTTTCTTTAAAAGCCTTTCCAAGCCCAACAGCATAATCACTTGTTGTATCTCCTAGAATTGCTGCATTCTTAGTAGCTAAATCACCAAGTGCAAATTCTGCCATCACAACCCCTTGCATGGAATCATTAAAACAAGTTTTAAATATATATTCTCTTACATTTCCATTTGCATCTACTGTAACGTCATCAGCTGTAGCTGAAGCTGTAATCAAAGGAATCTTATTTTGATTAGCAGCAGGTGATGCAGCTTTTGTATTTCCTGATGTAGCAGGTCCAAGTAAAGCCACTACCTTATCTCTTGTAGCTAATTTGGTTGATACATTTGCAGCTTCAGTATCTTCTGATTTGTTGTCAGCTACTATAACTTCAAATTGTTTTCCTAATACTCCACCAGCAGCTTTGATTTCTTCAAAAGCTAATTGCGCACCATCATTTAAGTTTGTTCCATATGTTGCTACTGCTCCTGAAAGCTCATAGTTAACACCTATTTTTATAGTGTCGCCACCTTCAGAGCCTGTGCTCTTGTCTTTACCTGTACCCCCGCCTGATGTACATCCTGCCAACAAACTCAATACCAATGTTAATGACAGCATTGCCATAAACTTCTTTTTCACACCAAACACCCCTTTAATAATTTTTAAGCACCAAATAATCCCACAGGAATATGTGGGTCAATTCATTGCTTTTGGTCATAAAAAAACCTCTACATGCTTCCTATACATGTAGAGGCATATATGCGACACCACTCTACTCATAATTACCTCACGATAACTACCTCATTAGGTTCTTAAGAAAAACTTCTTAAACCATAGCCATATAACGGGGCCTGCCGTTACGACCTACTTTATTCAGCCATACAACTCCGAAGTGAGAGATCCCTATCTAATCACGACTGACTCTCAGCATTATCAGCTCTCTGTACTAGATTTCTTAATAGTTCACGTCTTCATCATTGCTTTAATTATGAAAATCAACTTGCAAGTACTTTAATATTTATTAAAATATAGCATGTAGCCCCTTTAAAGTCAATAGATTTTAGAAATAATTTAAGTAACGGAAGAAATTGTGAAAAAATATCTTCACC